>DATLWQ010000106.1:0-11185 GCA_035576225.1 Fimbriimonadaceae bacterium
ACCGGACCTCAATATGAGGCACCCCGGCAGGCCCACAGCCGAACCAGGTTACCAGAAGGCACGCTTGAACGGCGCACCAACCTCGGCTGACTGCGATTGTAGCCTATAGAACCGACGCAACGATACGTTTCCATCGTTCAAATTGAGCGAATTGTTCAACTCGTTTGAAGCAGGGCCAAGACCGCTCGCACAGCGGCACCGGACGGACTTCGAGGTGGTGCCTGGTAATTCTTCGGGGGTCTCGCCTCGCGGCCCCCGTCTACTCGGCCTTCTTTCGGAAGAGAAGAAGGCTGAAGCCGCCCACCGGAGCATCCTGTTTGAGGTACGTCGTGCCGTCCTCCTCAACCAACTTGAACGTGTATTGCTTCTCGAGTTTCTCGAGTTGTGCTTCGACGTCGGCCTTCCCCTTCATGCTGTCAATCGCCTGCTGCCTTGTCATTTCTCCCACCTTCTGGATCGAGAAGTGCAGGGTGTCGCCCTCCCAGCGGTAGGTGCCTTCCATCGCCGGAAAGCCCGTTCGGTGCCACTTCCCCGCCTTTTCAATGGTCATTACATCACCGAGCGTCTGCTTGGTGACCGGGTCGAGCAGTTCCCATTTGCCGACGACGTTGGGCCCGCCGCAGCCCGCGACGAGCACAAGAAAGAGAGCGGAGCATAGAACGGCACTCCGGAAACTCGTCTTCATCTTCCTTCTTCGACGTCACTCCCCGCCCTTGACGTCGCGCACGAGCATGCTCGGCATGTCGGCGGCCCTTTCCATGACGATGTAGTTCAGGCGCGCCGCACTGACGATCTTGTCGAAGTTGATCTTGTCGATCGTATCGGTCGGCTGGTGATAGTCGGGGTGGAACCCCGAGAACAGGAACGTGATCGGCACTCCCCTCCGCGCGAAGTTGTAGTGGTCGCTGCGCGTGTAGACGTCCTCCTCGTCGTACTCGAACTTGAAGTTGATGTACCTGTTCGACGTGAGCGTCAGTTGGTGCAGTTCGGTGGAGATCCGCTTGCTGCCGATCAGATGGATCGTGTCGATGTTGTCGTCCGGGCTCTCCGGCGGGTTCGTGTGCTCCTCGTTCCGTCCCACCATGTCCATCTGGAGCAGGCAGTCCATCTGGTCGAGCGGGATGAGTGGGTGCGCGGTGTAATAGCCCGAGCCGATCAGCCCCAGTTCCTCGCCACAGAAGGCCATGAAGACCACGGAGCGCTTCGGCTTCACGGGGTTGGTCGTAGCGGCTTTCGCGATCATGAGCATCGCCGTGGATCCAGAGCCGTCGTCGTCCGCTCCGGGATAGACGACGCCGTTGCGAATGCCCAGGTGGTCTAGGTGCGCGCCGACCCCGACGTACTGCTTCTTGAGTTCAGGATCGCTGCCCGGAAGCATCCCTATGACGTTGGGGACCATGACCTCCTTCGAATCGACCTTGACCTTTAGTTTGTACTGTCCGGTCGCGTCCTCCATGTTGATACCGCTCTCGCCTATGTTGCCCGCGCCAAAGACCGCCGGGTCGACCCCCACCGCCCGGGCGGCCGCCATTGCCGTCCTACGGCTGATCATGAGCGTCGGCGGGCGGTCGCTCTGTCCGGTTTCGCTGCTTTGAGGCTGCGGACTCACGACAGCACCTATCAGCGGCACCTCGTCGACGACGTCGACGACAAAGGAAGCGCCGCGCCGGATCAGCGCCGTCCTGGCGCGCCTTGACGAGCCGTCGACCGAGAGAAACACGCCCTTCCCGTGCAGGTTGAGGCTGTCAGGGACCGTTGCGTCAGCCTTCATCGTCACGAAGACGACCGACGAAACCGTAAAGTCAGCGTCGCCGCGCGCGGTCACCGCCAACGAACTCCCCGGCTTGAGATCCAGTCCAGGGCCCGTGAACCTCGTCTCGTCGGGGTCGACGCCTGACCTGTAGAACGGAACCTCCTGGAAGTAACTCCCGTCTTCCGTGATCGGCACGAGCCCCATCGCCTTGAACTGCGCGGCGACATAGTCCGCTGCGATCTGGAAGCCCGGCTGTCCCGAGCCCCTGCCCTGCGTCGTCGGCCCCGCGAGAAACGAGAGGTGGTGGAACGCGAGATCTTTGGTGATCGCGTCAAAGCCCGGCTTGAGGTCTTCCGGCGGCGGCAGCGCACCTTGGTACTGTGCAATTGCGCTGAACGGTGCAAAGGCGGCAAGGAGGAGCGCCGCCAAAGAGATGTGGGAGGTTCTTCGCATCGATTGGTCCTGTGAACGGTCGCTCACACTTATACCGCTTGGACGGACCGACGGTGCCAGGGTTTCAGAGCACTTCACCGCTGATGCTCGCCGTTTCGCAACTCCTCTTGTGGAGCGAGAGGGCGAGCGACTCGGCCCGTTCCGTTTCGATGTTGTCGACTGGGGCGAAACTTCCAGCGCCCACTGCCGCGGTGTTGATAGTGACGGACGCGACCTTTAGGTGCCGCTGCAGCGGGCTCTGTTTCCACTTCACGCTCTGAATCCTCTCCGTCGGGACGTAGTAGGTCTGGCGAGAGAACACGCCGTGCCTGGTCGCGAGAAGGGTCCTCCTGTCCTCATACCCTGTCGTCCGATAGTGGATCCAGGCGACCAACAGCGCGTACACGGCGAGAGGTATCAGCGCCCAGAACGCTCTCGTTCCGAAATAGAGGCTCGAAAGCGCGACGATCACGGCATAGGCGATCAAGGTCTTCTGGAAATTGATCCGGATCGCCTGCGCGCTGACCCTCGTCCACTTGTCGTATCCGATGCCACGGTCCGGCATGATCGTCTGTCCGATCTCCTTCAGTCGGTCGTTCTCGAGAAGCGGGCTGACGAGCGACGAGCCCCCCATGTCCTTCTTTTCATAGGAGCCCGCCGTCTCGACGTAGAGCTTGCACAGCGAGAGCATCCTCTGAAAGACCGTCTCGGTCGTCCGCGCCAACTGGACGCGGGGCAGCGGAACGACGCTCTCGATCTGGTTGAGCAGTCCGTAGTGGCGACGGAGACGACCGTTCTCCAAACTGAGTTCGAAGTTGGCGTAAGTGACGACGGCATGGACGATCGAAAACAGCCAGCCTACGAGGAGCAACAGGAACCCTGCGATCAGCGCGTTCGTCCACGACCCGCCCTCGCTGGGAAGGACGTTCTTCATAACCTCCGTCAGCCGATCTTGAAAGAGGTAGGAGCCGCCCATGACTGCACCTACGATCGCAAAGATCCTGTTCTCCGTCGCGCCGGCGAGGATCAGTTCCATCGGGGTGATCTTGTACACGATCCGCCCGCGCGCAGCCTTCGGCTCGGTGCTCTCGACCTCGTGCTGCACGCCCTGCGTCAGTTCGACCTTGAGCGCTGCGGCCTCGGCCTCGCTCAGCGCGGAGATCGAGGCTTCCGCGTGACGACCCGCGGCAGTCTCGATCTTGATGTCGACCAGGCCGAGCAGCCTGTGGATGATGTTCTTCTCGATGTTGATGTTCTGGATCTTCGAGAGCGGGATCGTGCGGTTGTTCCGCACGATGATCCCCGACCGGATGATCAGGTGTCCGTCGTGGACGGCGAACTGGAACGAGAGATACCGCGCGATCGCCGACACAACGACAAGGCCGCCGAAGATCTGTACGATCAGTTCCGTGCCGTCGTGGGTCGAGAACAGGAACAGCAGCAATGGAAAGATGAGCCGCTGGATCACGCGCACGAACTCGACCGCGATCGTGAGGGGGTTGAGGCGACGAAAGACGGGCTCAGACAATCGGCGGCTCCTTGACCGGCGGCGGGACTGGCCTGTCCACGCGCAACAACCGCCTCCGGAGCGCTTCAGCGTCGTCCGCAGCAAGCCCCGGCACGACCGCTACCGCTCCGGTGTGCCCGCTGACGAACACGCTAACGACCGCAAGACCGAGGAAACGCGCGATCGGCCCGGCGGTGACGTCGACGTGCTGGATGCGCGCGCGAGGCACGTACGTCCTGCTCCTCCACCAAATTCCGTGCGCGACCGCCAGGTCGTCTTCTCCGACCAGATATCGCCAGAACTCGAACTTCCTGGATGCGACGTACTGCAGCCACAGCACGATCGCAATGCCGAGCGCACCACCGATCAGGCCCTTCTGGACCGGCCAGTCTTCGATCGCCGCAGCGACCATGAAGTCCGCTCCGATGCACATGGCAGCGTACACGAGCCCCGCAATGACGGCCTCGATCCTCCAAAGTTTTTTCACCGCTGGTGCGAGGTATTCCCACGACGGATCCATGGACAATCATACGGACGCGGTCCCGGTGCCGTTTGCACCTCAAACGGCAGACTGCGGCGCGGGAGAGTGGAAGTAGGAGTTGTCGTAGAACTTGACGCCGAGCGCGTTCGCATAGCGCTGGGCGCGGAGCACCATCGCCGAGGAGGCGTAGTTGAGCGGCGCCCCAGCAGGGATGCTCGACTGTTGTCGCTCAGTCACGAGCAGCGGCACGTGGGAGTTCTTCCAGTGCACCACGATCCGGTAGATGACGACGCGCCCGACGACCGTGTAAGGATAGTTCTCACAGTAGACGACGACGGCGTCGACGTCGATGATCGACCCTCTCCGCGACCTTTTGAGCAGGCCCTCCCCCTCGCGGCGGAAGTACGTTCGCGACTTGAGGTCGAACGAGATGTACTCCATCGAGAGCAGCGCCCAGAGGCCGGCGAGGAACACCGCCGGGCCGAGCCAGGAGCCGATGCTCGCCAGCGGCACCTTGTACCAGTCGAAAATGGAGGCGCCGAACACGATCACGCCGAAGGCGATACAGCCCGAAACCAGGGCCTGGTACCAAACGGGCGGCGAGAACACCAGGCGCTTGTTCTCACCCCAAAACCGGCCCTGGAGAGGCGTCTCCAGGCCGATCTTCTTCTTCGGACGCATGAGGTGGGCCCCCTCTTGCCCCGAGCGTTGTTCGTACGGGTTCGGTACCAAGCGGCCCCAATTATACAATCCGGCAGACCCAGCAAAATTGCCGGTTGTCCAAGTGAGGCTCCACGCCCTGGCAGATATATGGAAAGAACCAATAGGGTCAACGAGGGAAATGTCTGTCCAGGGCGAGTACCAATATCTAGAGAGCCAGTTCGAGAGCGCCGGCTCGCTTCCGCAGTTGCCGAAGTCGCCACTCCGGCTGTCGAAGATGCTCGACTCGACGGACTCCAATCCGGTCGAGATCGAGACGCTGATCCTCTCCGACCCGGCCCTCACCGCCGGACTGCTGCGCTCGGCATCCTCCGTCTTCCACGCGAGGTCGAAGCCGGTCACGACCGTGCGCGAGGCGATCATGGTCCTTGGCTTCCGGTCCCTCCGGTCGATGGCCATCGCCCTGTGGACGCAGTCGCTGATCGTCGAGGCGAGCAAGAAGTCGTTCTTCGACGCCGGTAGGTTTACCAAGAACGGTTCGTTTACGGGCTACCTCAGTTCCTCCCTTTTTAGGGAACTGGGGACGAACGGATCGAAGTGGACCGCTGAAGAGGTCTATGCGGGAGGCGTGCTGTCCAGCATCAGTCTCGGCCTGCTCGCGGTCCTTCATCCGGTCGCATACGACGCAGTCTACGTCCTGTCGCGCGAAGAGGCCTGCTCGCTCGAGCGCGGTTTCATGCTGCGCTACGAGCACGAGATCGCAGAACTCGGACCCCTCGCGGCGCGGGCGCTCGGCCTGCCGGAGATGTTCGAAGCGGTCATCGCGCACGTCCACGAACCGACCGGCGCAATGGACTTCTTCCGACCCCTGGCGTGTCTCAACTATGCGCGCGCCGTCGCCGACTCGCAAGGCTTCGGTCTTCCGCGGTGGCAAGTCGAGATGAACGTGCTCGGCTCAGTCGAGCAAGAGATCACGATCACGGCGGAGCGGCTCGAGGAGCTGATCGGCGAGACGCGAAAGCACACGCTCCTCCACTGTCCAGCCAACGCCGCCTAGCAAAGCCGCCTGTGTCAAAATGACGGCAGATGCCGGAAGAGACGCGGTGCCCAGAGTGCGAGGCAGAGATGCCAGCGGACGCCGAAGTGTGTCCTAGTTGCGGCAAGAAGGTCACACCCCAATACACGCCAGACGAAGTCGAAGGAGAGAGCGGACTCTACTACTGCTATCGCCACCGGCACGAGACCACGAGACTCCGTTGCGGCCGTTGCGGACGCGCCGTCTGTACGCGCTGCGTCGTGATCGGCCCAGCAGGGCCGCGATGCCCTGACTGCGCCAAGAACCGCATACCAGTCAGCGCTCGCGCAGTCGCCTATGAGGCGAGGGCCTCTTTGCGCGGCGTCTTTAATGGCCCGTCGCGATACGTCTGGCTCATTCTCGCATTCAGCATCGTGTGGGGCGCGATCCGCAGTTGCGCCGCAATGACGAGCCGTCCGCGAGTCGTCCCAATCGAGCGGCAGCAGGCTCCGCCGCCGAACGACGACAACTAGTTCGGCAGAGCGGTCGCGACGTCGTCGAGGTCCACACCCAGCACAGCCGTGGCGATCTTCTGTAGCGCGTCCTTCGGTCCCGTAAAGTGGAACGTCCGGTGGATGTGCGTATAAGAGCCGCCAGGCTTGAGCGCCAGGGCGGGCGAACTCGACTCGACCTCGTAGAACGGCCCCATCGGCGGCTTGTCCTTGGCAAACGGGCCGTCGTTGTAACTGTTGATCACGTCGCCGCCGAACGGGTCGTCCTGCGGTTTGTCCGTCCACTGCGAATTGACGTAGTCGGTCACGCCCTTCGGCTTGTTGTACTGCACGATCGTCAGCAGGCTGCGCGCGGGGTCCCAACTTCCGAGCACGTCCTTCGCACGCTCCGGCGAGACGCCGATCTTCGTGCGCATCTGTCCGTCACACTTGAAGACGAGGTACCCGTGCTTGTCGACCAGGCGGTCCGCAGGCACCTTGCCAAAGTAGTCGTCCTTCACGATCCTGCCCTGGGCGTCCGTGTTGTACGGCACCACCACGCGAGTGGTCTTCGAGTGCTTGTACATGCTCAGGATCCAGATCGAAAGCAGGCCTCCGTCCTTCGTCCACGCGTTGTCGCCCGTGTTCTTGAGCGTGTTGCGCGACTCGTAGGCGACCGCCTTCACTCCACTGGGCACGTCGACACCGAGGTCCTTGCTCACTGCGTCGTTATCGAGCAGCGCGACCGTGCGGTCGATCTCAAAGTTGAACTTCGTGCCAGACGCGTTCGTCACGCTCGCGACCTTCTTGAACACGGCGTCGGTCGGCGATTGGCTGACGACGTCGTATTTGTCGGAGTCGATAAAGGCGGGCGTCTGCCAGTTGTCCCCGTTCTGCTCAGCGCCCTGCTTGAAGAAGATCGAGAACTGTCCGCCCTCCGGACCAAGCCAGATGCGGTCCTCGCCACCGAAGGCCGTCATGCCCTTCGTAAAGACGCCGTTCGCGACGACGTCGTACTTGATGAAGCCGATGCCCGTGCCGGTCTTTGAGTCAAACGTGCTCGTCATCACGCGGCCCTGATAGTCGGGCGCGACGATGATTCCCGGGCCGTTGCCGCCCCCGAGTTCGATGACCTTCGTGTGCGCCTTCAGAAAGGCGACGTCTTCAGAAAACGTCTGGGGCACCTTGGTTCCTCCTGGCAATGTCATTGTCGTGCTCCCTGTCTGCGCAGGCGACTCCTGTGCGTCCTGACCTCCGCAGCCCCACAGCACGGCGATCGCCGCGCAAACGCAGATTAGCGTCGTTCGCATCATTCATACCTCTGGCTTCCCAGAGTATATCTCTACCCTTTCGCGTAGGCCCCGGTCAGTTCCCGGTGCTCGCCGTTCGTGGCCAGTTCCTGCACGACGTGCGTGACCATGCCCTTGCTGGGGACTCGGACCGGCACGAGCGTCGAGACGCCCGGCTCCTGCATCGTGACCCCGAACCAGGAGTCCGCCTCCTCCATCGTCACCGGGTTGTGGGTGATGACGATGAACTGGGAGTGCTCGCAGAACTCGCGCACGACGCTGATGAACCGCTCCACGTTGCGCCCGTCCAGAGGAGCGTCAACCTCGTCCAGGATCACGAGCGGGCTCGGCTTGACCTTGAGCAGAGCAAAGAGGAACGCCGTCGCGCTCAAGGCTCGCTCGCCGCCGCTGAGCAGTTCGAGCCTCTGCTTCTTCTTGCCCGGTACTGTGACGTTGATCTCGACGCCGCTGTCCAGCACGTTCTTCGTATCGAGGAGGTCGATCGAGCCCTGCCCGCCGCCGAACATCTTGGAGAACATCTCCGCAAACGCGACCTGCAGTTGGGCGAAGGTCGTCTCGAACCGCTCGCGCGTGAGACGGTCCAGTTCCTCCATGCTCTGGAGGATCTCGGCCTTCCCGTTCGTGATGTCCTCCGATTGGAGGTTGAGTTCGTCGAACCGCTCGGTGAGCCGCTCGAACGCCTCGATCGCGCCGAGGTTCACGTCGCCCATCTCCTTGAGTTCCCTGCGCATCACAGGGACGAGTTTGGCGGCGTCCTCGGGGACCTCCGTCGTCGGTGCCGCGGTGACTGCCTCTTCTTGCGTGACTCCGTACTCTTCGAGCAGACGTTGCACGCTGGCCGTGCGGCGCGTGTCGATGCGCGTCCTCTGGATCTCCGCGTTGTGCGCGACCTCAGACATCGCGCGCGCCGTCTTCTGCGACTCCTTGGCCTGGTCGGAGAGCGCTATGTTCGTCTCGATGTGCCCTCGCTTCGCTTCCGTCAGGACGTCGAGGTCGGCCTGGAGCGCCTGCACCCTCGCTGCGTTCGCCTCTTTCTCCTTAGTCGCGGTCTCGACCTGTCTTGAATAGCGCTCACGCTCCGGCCCGAGGTTCTCGGACCTGTGTGCCCGCGTCTCCTCGCTCTCGGTCAGGCTCTGGTATCGGCGCTCGGCCTCGATCCGTCTGGCGGTCGCATGGTGGGCGCGCTCCTCCGCCTCCTCCTGCCTGAGACCCGCCTTCTCGGCGTCGGACGACTTGGCAGCGAGACGTTTGAGCAGCGCGTCCCTTCGCTCTTCGGCGGCCTGCTCGTCGACTTCCAGTTTCTCGGCGGGCTCGGTCTTGAGCAGAGTGTCGCGCTCGTGCGCCAACTTTTCTTTCGCGCGCTCTGTGGCCTGGAGTTCGTGTCGGAGGTTGACCAGCCAGCCCTTTGTCTCCTCATGCTCGTTCGTGATCGAAGCGAGCGTCTCCCGTGCGGCCTCGAGTACGTTCGTAAGTTCCTCCCGCTTGGACGCGTACTCCGCGCTGAACTCCTCGGCGCGCTGGACGTGCGACTGCGCCTCAGCGATCGCGTCCTCGACCTCGCCGAGTTCGGCCTTCCTTCGGACGATCCCGGTCGGGTTGCCCGGCGCCCGCCCGCCCGTGACGCCGCCAAAGGCGTGGATCACTTCCCCGTCGAGGGTGACGAGCCTCTTCCACCCCGCTGAGCGCGCCAGTCTCAGACCCGTATCGAGGTCTTCGACCAGTACGACTCGGTTGAGCAGGCTGTCGACGACCGGCCGGTTTTCCGGATCGCACCGGACGATGTCGCTCGCGACGCCGACGACGCCGCTTTCGCCGAGAAGCCGGGTCAGTTCCGTCGACCGCTGCGCGGCAGAAACGAGCGTGAGCGGCTGGAAGGTCGCGCGGCCGAGGCGGTTCTCCTTAAGATAGTTGATGGCCGACTTGGCGCTCGCCTCGTCCTTGACGATCAGGTCGTTGGTCGAAGAGCCGAGCGCCGTGTCGATGGCGACCGCGTACTCGCTGTCGACCTCGACGGCCTCACCCACCGGGACGTACGAGCCCTTGAGCGAGCCCTCGGCCACGGCCTGGATGACTGCGCGCGCTCCCTGCGCCAGCCCTTCGTGCGCCTCGATGGTCGACTGGATGCCCTTGCGCCTGCCGTCGAGGACCGCGATCTGGCTGAGGAGTTTGCGCACTTCCATGGCATGCTCCTCTTCCTCCTTTCGCAACACAGAGAGTTCCGACTCTGCTCGGCGACTGGCTTCACGTGCCTCCTGCACAGTCGTGTCCAGCGATTCGAAGTTCTTCTCGGCGTCCTCGATTGCGGAGACGAGGTCCGGGACGGCGTCGTCGATCCCTTCGAGTTCTTCCTTGATCGCCTCGACGCGCTCCTCCCTGTGCGCCTGCTCCATTGCGAGCCGCTGGTTGTGGCTCTGCCGCTCGCGCGCCTCGTGAAGTTCCGCTTCGGCGATTCGCAGTTCGTGCGTCAGCCTCCTCGCCTCGTCGTCTGCGCCGGAGATCTCCGTACGAAGGGCCTCCAGGGCGCTCAGTTCCTTCTCCTCGTCCTCGCGCGCCTGGGCGAGGTCTTTTTCTGCGAGAGTGACCCTTTCGTGCCCCGCCTCCGCCTCGTCGACGAGCGTCCCTTCCAGCACGTCGAGGCTCTCGAGTTTTCCGACGGCGACCTGCAGCGCCGCGCTTGCGTGCTCAAACCCGGCCTGCGCCTCGCGGTGCGCATGGCGCAGCGCCTCGATCTTCTCCTCCAGTTCTGCGACCTGATCGGTGGCCCCGCGCGCCTCTTTCTCGAACTGTTCGGCCCTCGCAGTCTCCTCCTCCGCGATCTTGGCGGCGTTGCGGAGTTTCTCGTCGAGTTCGTCGAGTTTCGCGACCGCATCCGCGACCTCTTTAATGAGCAGGCCGCTCTCCATCTCGCGGAGCGAGGCCCGAACCTGCTTGTACTTCCGCGCGGCCTCGGCCTCCCTCTCCAGCGGCTTGCGCTGGGACTCGATCTCTTTAAGGATGTCGTGGACGCGGGCGAGGTGCTCGTCGGCAGACTCGAGCCGCCGCAGCGCCTCCACTCGGCGCGCACGGTAGCGCATGACGCCGGCCGCCTCGTCGATCCAGTCTCGCCTCTGCTCGGGCGACGCGGCGAGCGCCTGGTCGATCTCCGACTGGCCGACGATCGCGTAGCCCGCACGCCCCATGCCGGAGTCCGCAAGCAGGTCGGCGACGTCGCGCAGTCGACACGCGCGTCCATTAATCCTGTAGTCGCTGTCGCCGCCCCTCGTGAGGCGCCTGGTGACCGCGACCTCCGGCGTATCGATCGGCAGCGAGCCGTCCTCGTTGTCAAAGACGAGCGTGACTTCGGCAAATCCGAGTTTGCGCCTGCGGTTGGAGCCCGCGAAGATCACGTCCTGGCTGGTCTTGGCGCGCAGATGGCTGGCCTTGGTCTCGCCAAGGCCCCACAGAATCGCGTCGACGATGTTGGACTTTCCGCAGCCGTTCGGCCCGACGACGGCGGTGAAGTCCGCGTCGATGTCGAACTCGGTCCTATCGGCGAA
>DATLWQ010000107.1:0-6538 GCA_035576225.1 Fimbriimonadaceae bacterium
CCGTACGTGCTGATGCCGGTTGGCTATCCGGCGGACGACTGCGTCGTGCCGGACATCGCGCGCAAGCCGCTCGAAGAGATCGCGACCTTCTTTTGACTAACCGGGTACTTGGACGATGCTTCCGGAATCGGTGCCGAGCACGAGGCCGCCCTGCGGGTGGAACCGCGCACTGAGGACGCGCGCGCCCGGCACTTCGGCGCCGCCAGTCCGGTGGCCCTCCAGATCGTAGATCCCGATTCCCCTGATCTGGCCGACGAGGATGCGGTTGCCGTCCGGCGAGACGTCGAGGATCGGGAGGCCGTAGCCGACCGGGAAGGTGCGCTGGACCTGGCCGTTGAAGGCGTCGATGATCGAGACTCCCGCGTCCGTGCGTACGACGACACGGTCCGATTTCGGGAAGCCGCGCAAGGCGTAGACGCGCACGCTGGAGCGGATCGACATGATGAGTCTTCGATCCTCGGGGTCCCACACGGTCACGCCGTGGCCGTCGCTGCCATAGAACCAACTGCCGTTGTAGTGCCGACTCACCATGTTGGGCGAGAGGCTCGACCTCCAGCGCGCGACGTGCGCTCCGTCTGGCCGGAAGAGGTCCATGGTGCCGTTGTCGTTGCAGAGGAAGACGTTCTTGTTCGCGGTGATGCCGATCGCGCGCGGGGTGGACTGTAAGAAACCGTAAAGATTGGCTGGACGGTACGACCACGCTTGGACGCCGCGATCGAGGTCGAGGCACCGCAGATGGAGCCCCGCCGCGACATAGACTTTTGAGCCGTCGTCACTGAACACCGCCGCGTGGATGCGATCCATCGCGCGGGTCTTCTGACCGTCGGAGGAGAGTTTGAAAACGTGCTCGTCGCCGTCCTCAGTCCGGACGGTCGCGGTCATATCGAGGTCCGCATAGAAAAAACGGCGGCAATCCGTTGTGAACTCTAGGAGCCGGATGCCGCCGAGGTGTCCAGGAAAGCCCTGATGGGCTTCTGACAAGAGAAGACCGCTCATATCTCTCTCGAGTTGTGGACGGGGCGGGCTTGACCAATCGTTCGGCATCTTGAATAGATTCTACGATAGTTTCACTCCGAGGGATTCCCGAACCGTTTTGCCTGTCAAGATTGTCAGGTATGGGTACTTCCCTGACCCGAGAGAAACTTGCACAAGCCGCGCGCCTGGTGCGCGAGGCGGGCGTCGACGTCTGGATGGTGTTCGACCGAGAGACCGCCGAGTGCGGCGACCCGGTGCTGCCACTGATCCTCGACGGCGGGCTTACGTGGCAGAGCGCGCTGATGGTCACGCGCGACGGCAAGAAGATCGCCGTGCTCGGCAACTACGATGCCGAGCCGCTGGTGCACTCCGGCGACTGGGACGAGGTCGTGCCCTATGTGCAAGGGATCAAGGAGCCGCTGCTCGAGGTGCTCGACCGCGTGTGCGGGCCGTCGCCGAAGATCGCGGTGGACTTTTCGCTGAGCAACGACAAGGCGGACGGGCTTTCGCACGGGATGTTCCTTTTGCTCTCGTCGTACTTCGAGGGGACGTCCTTCGAGGGGTCGCTGGTGAGCGCAGAAGAGATCGTCTCTTCTTTGCGATCCAGGAAAACCCCAGAAGAAGTGCGGCGGATCAAGCACGCGATCAAGTGCGGCGACGAGGTGTTCGCCGAGATCTCTCGGTTTGCTCGCCTTGGGGTTTCCGAGACCGACGTGTTCACGCACGCGCAGGCGTTCATCGACGGCAAGGGGTGGGGTTATGGGTGGGACCGTAGCGCGAACCCTATCGTCAACAGCGGGCCGGACTCGATGGTCGGGCACGGGAAGCCGTCGCCTTCGGTGTTTGTTTCAGAGGGGCACGTGTTCCATATCGACCTGGGTGTGGTCGTGGACGGATATTCGAGCGACATCCAGCGGTGCTGGTACGTGGGTTCTTCCCTGCCCGCAGACGTCGTTGCGGCTTGCGACGCGGTCAACAAGTGCATCACTCTTGCTGCCGACGTTTTGAAGCCCGGAGTGCAGGGATGGGAGATCGACGCGATCGCGCGGCGCACGATCGTGGAGTGCGGCTATGAGGAGTACATGCACGCGCTCGGGCACCAGGTCGGGCGGCAGGCGCACGACGGGGGGACGGTGCTCGCCCCGCGCTGGGAGCGCTACGGTACGACGCCCGTGCAGGAGGTCTGTAAGGACGAGGTTTATACGTTGGAACTTGGTGTGTTCTTGCCCGAGCGTGGGTATCTCGGGTTCGAGGAGATAGTGGTGGTGACGGAGTCCGGGTGCGAGTTCTTATCTGAGAGGCAGACATCTATTCCAAGAATCTGACAATCTGAGCGTGTGACTATTCTTCAAGGGTCGTCGACACGTGTCTGTAAGCCGTTTTGCAAGGCCCGGAATATTGGTAACCCTCGATCCCTAGATGACTTAACCTCATCTCGACCCGCTTGTGCCCGTCTTGGAACTTCTTGACCCCGAACCGCCATCTGCAATCAAACGGCTCGGTCCGGATAAAGTCCGCGGGGTCATCGTCTGGGCCATAGTTCATGTGCCTAACTTCCAGAATCCTCATCTGTCCGGGCCCGGCGGGCTCCCACGTGAACTCGAGATCGTTGCACATACCCGATATGCTCCCCGTGCCGTCCTCGCCGATCATGAGCAGTTCGTCGCCTGGTCCGACCGTGAAGTAGGAGCTGTCCCATACACCACAGATCGAGTCTCGGAAGCGACGCGTTAGTTCTCTGACCTCTACCCACTCAGAGATTGTCATGACTGGATGATGATACAACACCGTACTTGTGACGGGTGGCCCGGTCTGATCCCGATACATCGGGACAGACCAGGAAACTTAGGTCGCGCCCATGCGACCCAGACCCCGGTCTGCCCTCCGGGTCAGACCGGGCCACCCGTCCGAAGGGTAGGTAAGCAACTAAAGGCTGTCCAGAAGGTCGCTGGGTTTGGAAAGAACCGTGCCCGACGCGACCTTCCGAACAACCTTGCCACACGGTTTTGGCTCAAGCAGCCCGGCCACCCGCCGGATCCCGGTCTGCCCTCCGGGTCAGACCGGGCCACCCGACCGACCTGCTGATTAGACCTCCTGCAGGAACTCGAGCCGGTTGCCGACGGGGTCGTGGACATAGAAGCGGCGAACGCCGGGGATCATTTCGTCCCACGAGCACGAACGGCCAGAGGCCGTCAGGGTCTCGTAGAGGGCACCGACGTCCGCTACACGGAACGCGGGATGCGCCTTCTTGGCCGGCACGAAGTCCTGCTCGATGCCGATGTGCAGGCTCCCCGTGCCGCACTCGAACCAGGCGCCGCCACGGGGTTTCAGCAGTTCTGGCTTTTCAACTTCGATCATTCCGAGGAGGCCGCCGTAGAACTCCCGCATCTTCGCTTCGCAGCCTGGGGGCCCGGCGATCTGTACGTGGTCGATTCCTTTGATCACGGCTGGATTATGGTCGAGACCAATGTCGTCGGTACCACTCTTCTCTATGCCTCGGTCTGCCGACTATAGCGATAGCCCATGATGAATCCGGACGAGCGAACGCGGCCCTTGGTCGGGTCCCTCTTTAGGGCTTGGCAATCGCAGGTATTAATTGCGCCTGTGGATCGTCGCAAGGCCGCCGGGAGCCTCTGCCCCGTCATCGTCCTACTCCTCATCGCGCTTGCACCGATAGCGTTGGCGCAGGCGAGCCTCCACTCGCGGCTGGCCAAGGGACTGAACCCCGAACCGCTGCTCGACGGCGACCCTTATTGGAGGCTGGCCGCGCGAGAGGTCTCTCAGGATCACATATACCTCGACAAAAGCGAGGCGGCCATTTCCAAGTCGGACGTGCTGCACCACCTGCTGCGACACGGAAACACGGCGCGAAAGCAACTTGCGCTGACCTTCGACGATGGGCCGAACCCGAGGTACACACCAGCCCTGCTCGCGCTGCTCAAGTCTCTCAACGTGAAAGCCACGTTCTTCCTGGTCGGGCACATGGCGGAGGCCAACCCCGAATTGGTGAAGCAGATCGCGACAGACGGGTACGAGATCGGCAACCACACCTTCAGCCATGCGAAGATGACCGGGCTCACGTATGGGCAGATCCTGACGGAGTACCGATCGACGAACGAAGTCTTGGAGCGGATCACCGGGGTCGAGCCGAAGTACTGCCGCCCGTCGGGAGGCGACTTTGACGTTCGCGTGCTGCGCGGTGCAACGGCCGAAGGGCTCACGACCGTCCTTTGGACCGACGACCCGGGGGACTACTCGAACGCCGGTGCCAATACTGTGCTGCACAAGGAACTGAGCCGCCTCAGCAACGGCGGAATTATTCTGCTGCACGACGGCGCGAAGAACACGATGGCTACGCTGCGGGAGCTCGTCGCGCGGGCTAGGGCGGAGGGGTATTCGTTCGTTACGCTCGACCAGTTGCGGTCGCACTGATACCGCTTCCGCCTTCGGCCCTAGAGGCGAAACGGTTTTTGTCGTTCGAAACTCCTCTACTATAGAGGCAATCCGTGCGGGCACAATGCCGCACAGGAGGATCAGGATGGACACACAGACTACGGTTTCTTATGGCTACGAAGCGATGCTCAGGGGTGAGACGATGGCTGCTGCCCGCGAGAAGGTCGCCGCTGCGCTGAAGGCCGAGGGGTTCGGCGTGCTGACCGAGATCGACGTGAAGGAGACGCTCAAGAAGAAGATCGACGTCGACTTCCGACCCTACGTCATCCTGGGTGCGTGCAACCCGAACCTTGCGCACAAGGCGCTCACGGCTGACCCGCAGATCGGACTGCTCTTGCCGTGCAACGTCGTGCTGCAACAGGCGGAGGGTGGGATCAAGGTCTCTGCCCTGAAGCCTGCGATCATGTTCCAGGTGGTCGACGACCCGGCACTGAAGCCCGTGGCTGAGGACGCGGACGCGCGGATCAGGCGGGCGATGGCGTCGCTGAAGTAGCGGACTAGAGCCCAAGCGCTTTCGAACGTTTCGCATCGCGCTGTGTTTGGGACATGCTTAACCGAAGTTGTCGGAACACAGAGTCATCCCGGTCTCTATGATGCTCCGCGCGGGGCGGGTCAAGAGGTGGCGCGAGGGGCGTGGGCGCACGTCTTACCCGCCGCTGGATACGCACTTCTCTGTTTCTATCGCGTGGCGCTTCTTGCGGCGGATCCTGTGGCGCGCTGCGCGGGTCAAGGAAGTACAGATCGAAGGGCTCGACCACCTTACGGGGATCAAGGGACAACGGGCCGTAATCACGCCGAACCACCCGACAAACCTCGATCCGCTCGTGATGTTCCATCTTTCGCGCGTCTATGGAGAGCCGCTCAACTACCTCGCAAGCCGCGAATCTTTCTCGGTGCCTGTGGTCGGTTGGATCCTGCAGAAGTGCGGCGCGTATTCGATCATGCGCGGCACTGTCGACCGGCAGGCGATCAAGACGACGCGGTCGCTGCTCGCTGAGAAGTCTCGCAAGATCGTGATGTTCCCCGAGGGGCTGACCTACGGTCAGAACGACGTGCTGATGCCTTTCCACGAAGGGGTCGCGCAGTTTGGGTTTTGGGCGCTGGAGGACATGGCGAAGGCAGGGGTCGACGCTCCGATGTGGTACGTGCCCGTCGGCATCCGGTACGCGTACATGCGCGACATGTCGGCCGATGTGACCTCTGCGGTCTCTCGGCTCGAGGAATACATCGGCATCGTTCCCCCGAAGGGCGAGTCAGTCTATGAGAGACTAAGGGCTGTGGGGACGTCGGTGGTCGAGGGGTTTGAGAAGGCGTACGGCGTGCGCCCCGAGAAGGGCGACACGCTGGACGCGCGGATCGCACGGATGAAGGACGCGTGGGTATCGCGGACGGCCACCGCCGTCGGTGTGGAGGACAAGCCGGAAATACCTCTCGGCGACCGCGTGCGGGCCGTCATCAACGCGCTCGACCGGATGAACTTTGCACAGGACGCGAGCGAGTTTACGAAGCAGACGATGCGCCGCAGGCACCAGGAGACCGCACCACTCTACAAGGACATGGAGCGAGCCGGGCGGTTCTTGGCCACCGGCGCAAGGTATGTCGCTGACGACCCGTCGGACGAGCGGTACCTCGAAGTAATCTCGCGGATCGAGGAGGAGTTGTTCGGGTTCTCACAGATGCGAGGACCGCGGCGGGCAGTGGTCACGGTCGGTGAGCCTATCGACCTGCGGCAGTATTTAGATGAGTATCGCGGATCGTCGCGGTCGACCGTTACGATCGTGACGCGGGTCTTGGAAGAGAGGGTCAGGGAGTTAGTCGGGACGGCGTCGCAACGATAGTTGCCGACTCCGACTTCGTTGCGAGGCACCGGCGGAGCAGCGTCCTCCATTTGCTCTCGTAGACGCTCGCTTTCCCGGGAATGGTGTCAGTCCTCTGGCACCGCGCGGTGCCGCAGGAGCGGCACCCTCCCCGTCAGGGTCCGACTAGTCGTGCCAAATGAGGGAGTATCGGGGAGGGTGTCAGTTCTCTGACACCGTGCTGTGCCGCAGGAACGGCACCCTCCCCGTCAGGGTCCGACTAGTCGTGCCAAATGAGGGAGTATCGGGGAGGG
>DATLWQ010000108.1:0-4053 GCA_035576225.1 Fimbriimonadaceae bacterium
CGGAGCCGGACCCGTTGGAGGACTGCGGGGTGCCGATCGTGACGACCGACTCCTGGAGGAGCGTAATGTCGGACTTGACGATGACTCCGCGGTCGAGCGCGAACCACATGGTACCGAGGAGCGATACTCGCTGCGACTGGCCGGGCTGGTTGTTGAGGTTCATCGCGTTGGTCAGTTCGCGCGGGCCCGCGTCGACCGCGACCGTGAACTTGGCGCAGGGGATGCCCTTCTCCCACTCGACGCCGACGAAGGTACCGCGGGAAGCGAGGGCCTCGGTCAGTTTGTTTGTCTCGGGGAGTTTGTTAAGGTCGATGTTGCTAAAGAGCTGGCTCGCCTGCCAGGTGTCGCCCGGGAGGAGCGGGTCGGACGGCAGGACCGGCATCGGCAGGAAGGTGAAGAGGTCGAGTCGCGAGTCCTCGCCGGACGTGTTGTCCATGGGGAAGTACGGAGGCGCCGCGCCGAAGATCTCGCGGCCCGTGCCGTCGATCCTCATGTAGAGCGGGTGCATTTCGAAGTCGTAGTACTTTTTGAGGCTCGGATCCTCCGCCGTGCGAAGCATGGCGTAGTTGGTGCCCTTGTTGGGCAGACCCTGGATCCTGAGGAGCGCCTCCTTTCCGCGGGTGCCGTCGTAAACGTTGTCGATGGCCCACAGCAGGCGCGACGTGTTGGAATCGACGGGAATCTCGCCCGCCTTGCTCCCGATCGCGATCTGCGCCTGGGTCAGCGTCCCGATGCTCTGGTAACGGTTGACCGTGTAGTGGTACTCGCGGCCCTTCTGGAACGCGTAGCGCATTTCGACGCCGCCGTCAGGAACCTTGATCGAGGTGTAGTTGTCGAGTTTGACCTTGACGGAGGAGCGGTTGACGATCTCCGCGTGGTCGTTGAAGTCCTGGTAGAGGACGACCTCGATGTCCATGTCGCCGTCGGGGATGTGGCGGTCCTTCGTGTCGAGCGTGTAGACGTAGTCGTCTTTGACGAGCGGCGGGCGGGCCGCCTCGAGGAACTTGCCGTTGACGCTCACACCGATGTACGCGCGGTCGGGGATCGCACCCTTGGGGATGTGGATTCCGACGTTCTCGCGAACCGTCGATCCATCGGTCGGCCGGACGATCGTGAACGACTGGGCCATGGCCGCGCTCACTATCGTCGTGGCAAGGAAAACACTGACTAGACTTCTCATTTGCATCACCGTTCGAGGCACAATTTCGCGCCTGCGGCCGCTCTCATTCGTACTGACGCCGGTTCCAGGCTCCATGTTACACGCACAAGGCCTTCCAATGCACCGCCTTTGAACCGAAAACCAGCGACTTTTCCTGCCTGGGCCCGCCGCCGGACCAGAGTCAGTATAGGGTACTAACGGAACGCATGGTGTCTTCGTTCGACCCGACCGGCCTCAATACCGAGCAGAAGGAGGCGGTCCTGCATGAAAGCGGGCCCCTGATGGTCTTTGCAGGTGCGGGATCTGGCAAGACCCGTGTCATTACCAGCAGGATCGCCAGGCTCGTTTCGGAGGGCACGCCGCCGTACCGGATCCTCGCGGTGACGTTCACGAACAAGGCGGCGAACGAGATGCGTGGCCGGATCGAGGAGTTGGTCGGGGAGCCTGCCCGGCAGATCTGGATGGGGACCTTCCACTCCGTCTGCGCAAGGCTGCTGCGGATCGAGGGCAAGGCGATCGGGCTCGACCCGAACTTCGTCGTCTATGACGACGCCGACCAGGTCTCGCTGGTCAAGGACCTGCTCAAAAGGCGGGGTCTGGACGACAAGTCGCTGCAACCCAGGGCGGTTCTCTCGGAGATCAGCCGGGCCAAGGAGCGGCTGCTCTCCCCGCAGAAGTACCAGGAGCAGGCGGCGGGGTACTTCGAAAAGACGGTTTCCTCGGTGTACACCGACTACAACAAGGCGCTGGCCGCGGCGAACGCGCTCGACTTCGACGACATCCTCGTCAAGGCTGTGCGGCTGCTGGAGCAGGCCCAGGAGGTGCGCGAGCGGTACCAGGAGAGGTTCCTGCACGTGCTGGTCGACGAGTACCAGGACGTCAACTTTGCGCAGTACCGGCTCGTCTCGATCCTGGCCGAGAGGCACAAGAACGTGACGATCGTGGGCGACGACGACCAGTCGATCTATGCGTGGCGCGGCGCGGACGTATCGCTGATGCTCCGGTTCCAGCAGGACCACCCGGGCGCGGAGGTCGTGAAACTCACACAGAACTACCGATCGACCAAGCGCATCCTGAAGGCTGCGCACGAAGTGATCCGGCACAACAGGTCGCGCGCTGAGAAGGAACTGTGGACCGACAACACCGAGGGGGCGCCGGTCACGGTGACGGAGACCGGCACCGAGCAGGACGAGGCGATGCTCGTCACTGACACGATCCTGCGGCAGGTGCGGCGGGGAGAGCGCAAGTACCGCGACTTCGCCGTGCTCTACCGGACCAACTCGCAGAGCCGCGTGCTCGAGGAGGCGATGCTGACGATGCGCGTGCCGCACGTGCTCGTGGGCGGGCAGCGGTTCTACGAACGCAGGGAGGTCAAGGACATGGTCGCCTATCTGCGACTCGCGCTCAACACGAGCGACGACGTCTCTCTTCGGCGGATCGCCAACGTCCCAACCAGAGGGTTGGGGCCGGGCGCGCTCGAAAAACTCGCGGAGCGCTCCGCCGAGATCGGCGGGCCGCTTTGGTCGGCGCTTGTGGACGAGCAGTGGCAGAGCGGCCTTAACTCGAAAGGGCGGAGCGGCGCAAAGGCGCTTGTGGGCGCGGTGCAGGAGGCGGCGCAGATGGCCCAAGCCGGGCCAGTCACGCCAGTCTTGAAACACTTGATGAACGCGTCCGGCTACCTGGACGCGCTACGGTCGGAGAGGTCCGAGGAGGCGCAGGCGCGCCTTGAGAACCTGCAGGAACTGATCAACGTGACGACCGAGTTCGACGCGGGGCCCGAGCCGCCGACGCTCGGAGCGTTCCTTGAGTCGGTCGCGCTGGTCTCAGACATCGACGAGTTCGAGGACGGCTCCGACGCCGTCACACTGATGACGCTGCACTCGTCCAAGGGGCTGGAGTTTCCGGTGGTGTTCCTGGTCGGCTTGGAGGAGGGAGTCTTCCCGCACTCGCGGTCGATCGGCGACGACACGGGGCTGGAAGAGGAGCGCAGGCTGTGCTACGTCGGAATGACGAGGGCGAAGGAAGAACTGAACCTGCTGCACGCGCACAGGCGCACTCTGTTCGGGCAACCGAGTTTCAATCCCCGGTCGAGGTTCATCGAGGACGCGCTGCCGGGCGGCGCGCCCGCTTTGGAGGGCGCTCCCGCGACGACGGCGCCTCGCGGGCTGAGGGGTCTGAGGCAGGAGCGGACCGGGAAGTACACCCACAGCGAGCCCGACGACTACGAGGAGATCGAGGACGACGGCTCGACTGTGGAGTCGAGGCGGGCACCGGTCTGGGAACCGCCGTTCAAGGTCGGGCAGAAGGTGGCGCACGCCAAGTTCGGGGTCGGGGTCGTGGTCTCGTGCAGCCCTCTCAAGGGTGACGCCGAGGTGACGGTCGCCTTCCCCGGAGCCACCGGGGTGAAAAAACTGGTGCAGAGCTTTGCGAAATTGGAGCCGGCATGAGGTGGGCGCTGCTGACCGCCGCGATCCTTGCGACCGCCGGCTGCGGCGACGGCCAGACCGACTACTTCCCGCTGGCGAAGGGCAACACCTGGACCTACACGGTCGAAAGCGAGGGGGCGGGCGACACTGAGACGATGAGCGTGGAGCGCAAGACCTCTGTGGGCCCCTACTCGGGCTGGCTCGTCAGGGGAGACAGGGGCGAGAGCCGACTGGCATGGAGCGGCGGCGTCCTCTACGCGTCTCAACTCGCGGACACTGTCTATGACCCACCGATCCCTCTGTTCACGCGCACCGACCGCGAGTGGTCCGGAACCGTTCAGACGGCGGGGGGAAAGGAGCAGGGCACGGCGACGATCAAGCAGACGAAGGACAGCCTGACTGTGGCGGGACAGAGATACGACACGCAGAAGTGCACCGTCGACCTGAACACACCGCAGGGCCGTATCC
>DATLWQ010000109.1:0-6289 GCA_035576225.1 Fimbriimonadaceae bacterium
TCATCCTAGGCGAGGGCAACACGAGTGCAAGAGACGGGGATAACCTGTGGATCAAGGCGAGCGGCGAGCAGATGCCGACGATCTCGCCAATCGGATTTGTTAAGGTTTCGACGGAGAAGATCGTACAGATCCTCGACCAGCCAAGGCCGAGCGACGATGAACTGCGGGCCATCCTCAACGCCGCACGCACGGACGAAAGAACCTCCAATCTCCCTTCGACCGAGACCTTCATGCACGCCTGGCTCCTCACGCTGCCAGACGTGAACTTCGTCGCCCACACGCACCCGGTCACGACCCTCGGCCTCGTGTGCTCGCCGCAGGCGGAGAAGTTCGCGAGGGCGCGACTCTTCCCCGACCAGATCGTTCTCTGCGGGCCGGAGTCGGTCTTCGTCCCCTACGTCGCCCCCGGGTTCGACCTCGCACTTGCCATCCGCGACGCCTGCAAAGAGTTCACTAAACGAACAGGGAGCCAGCCCAAGACGATCCTGCTCAAAAACCACGGCCTGATCGCGCTCGGCAAAACCGCGAACGAGGCGCTCGCCGCGTGCCTCATGACAGAAAAGGCCGCGCAGGTCTTCGCGACCGCAAAGAATCCAAATGCACTAACAAAGGAAGAGGTCGACCACATCCACAACTGGACCGACGAGCACTTTCGGCAAACAAAACTGTGGAGAGAATAACTTAGCGCGCGACCGTTCTTGGCGCTTGGTAAGGCGACACGTCTATGACTAGTTCGTCTGGCACGTTGGTCGCAAATGGCGGCCTAGTGTGCTCTGCAGAAACACGAACATTGTATTTCCCGTCCGTCGTACGCCAGGTAAGGCTCCAAGTTCCACCCACCTTCGTATCGATCAGGCCTGCACCAGCCTGACTTCGAAAGAACGTATGCAGGTCCGCAAAGTTAGTCGCATTCTTAAACCTGACATAGGAACGGTTGCCGGTCTCGTAGTGCATCCACGAACAATCAGCGTTCTTCGGGTCGAGCGTCAGAGTCTTGGGAAGGGTCAGACCCGCACTGGCAAGGGTGTCTGCGACCTTCTTCTCGATCTTTAGGCCAGGAACCCTCTCGATGCGACTATAGGGAATTACGTTGAAGAACTTGTAATCGTACTGTCTGCGCCCGTTTGACTCCGAATACATGTACGGGGCGAAGGTGGAGCCAACAGTGGCGTAGCCAACCAAGATCAGGCCGATGACCACGCTGACGATAATAAGCGTGCTCGGTCTTCCTTTTCTGAATCCCGCGTCTCCTTCAGTCATTCCTACGGCACTAGTTTACTGTCCACTTCCTTCCCTTCCACTCGACCTGCGCCGAAACGCCCGGCGGAACGGCGACTTCGATCTTGTCGCCCTTCCAGGAGACCTCGAACCGGCCGCGCACAGACTCGTACGAGAGGTTGCACCACTCGAACGGCCCAGGCTCCGGTTTGATCAGCGCCTTCCGGTACCCAGGCTCCACCAAACGCAGCCCACCGATCGTCTCGACCATGAACTGCCCGACCGCGCCGAACGCGTAGTGCGCAAACGAGTTCATCCCCGGGTCTTGGAACCCCTTCTCAGGCGTCCAGCCGTCCCACCGCTCCCAGATCGACGTCGCGCCGTGCTTGACCGAGAACAACCAACCCGGATACTCCTCGCTCAGCAGCAGTTTGTAGGCGAGGTCGGTCCGCCCATGGTCGCGCAGCATGAGCGTGAGGTCCTTCGTGCCGACGAACCCGGTCGTCAAGTGTCCGAGCCGCTCGACGTCCTCTGCCAACCGCGCAAACACGCGATCGGCCAGGTCCCCCTCGACCATCCCAAAAGCAAGCACCAGCGTCTGCGCCGTCTGCGTCCGCCCTTCCACCCAACCGAACTCGTCGACGTACGCGCCGCGGAACACCAGGCAGGCGCGCCTGAACGCCTCGTAGTACTTGCGCTCGTCGTCCTTCCTTCCCAGCACGCGCGCCGCGCGCACGACGTCCATCAGCGACCGGCCCAGATAGAGCATGTACAGGACCGGATGGGGCGTCTCCGCGCCGACGTTCAGCCAGTCGCCAAAGCAGTGGAACTTCTCCGGCGGCACGCCGTCGTCCTGCATCCGCCCCAGGCAGAAGTCGACGAACCGCACCATCGACGGGTACTGCCGCTCCAGCACCTCCTTGTCCTCGTACACCTCATAGACCGACCACGGCACGATCGTCCCCGCATCGGACCACGCCGGCCCCCCGTCCTCGAGGTTGTAGACCACCGGTGCGACCATCGGGAGCTGCCCGTCTTCGCGCTGCGCGTCCGCCAGGTCGATCAGCCACTTGCGCAAGAACGCCTGCACGTCCGCCAGCAGCATGGCCGTGCGGCAGAACACCTCGATGTCCCCCGTCCACCCGAGCCGCTCGTCGCGCTGAGGACAGTCGGTCGGAATCTCCAAGAAGTTCGACCGAAACGTCCAGTCGATGTTGCTCCATAGTTGGTTCAGCCGGTCGTCCGAGCACTCGAACTTACACGCCGACTTCGCCACGTTGCTGAGTGCGCGCCCCTCGACCATCTCCTTCGGCGGTTCGGCGTCCAGCCCAGCGACGTCGACGTACCTAAAACCGTGGAACGTCCCGCGCGGCGACCACTCCTGGTCGCCATCGCGCGTCGTGTAGGCGTCCGTCGCGCGCGCAGACCGAAGGTTCGTCGTGTAGACAGTGCCGTCGGGGTTCAAGACCTCCGCATGGCGCAACACGACCTCCTTCCCCGCCTTCTGACCACTCATTCGCAGGTGCGAGACCCCGGCAAAGTTCTGCCCCAGGTCGAAGACGTATGTGCCGCCGGCAGAACGCGTCACCGACTGCGCCGGAACCGTGTGGTGCACGACCACCGGATCCATCGGATAAGGAGCGAGATCCGGCGTCAGTTCCTTTCCGAGCGCCACAGGGTGCCAGTCTTCGGGGCCCGCTGCGGCGTCGAAATCCTCGCCCATCAGCAGGTCGGACATCGAGCAGCCGTTCGTCGTCGCGCGCCAGGCGTCGTCCGTCGGCACCAGGTCGCTCGTTCCGTCGTCGTAGTCGATCCAAAGCATCGCGCTAAAGCGCGTCTGGTCGCCGTAGTGCTCACGCTTGCCAAACCCCACATAGCCCGCAAACCATCCGTCGCGCAAGACCACGCGCATCGAGCCGTCGCCCTGCTGCAAGAGCCCGGTGACGTCATAGGAGCAGTAGTGCAGACGCTTGCGATAGTCGGTCCATCCAGGCGCAAACCAGTCGTCGCCGACGCGCTGACCGTTGATCGTCGCGTCGAAGATCCCTAGCGCGGTCGCATAGAGCACCGCGCGCTTCAGCCCTTTTCGCACGGAGAACGCCCTGCTCAGCACGCGCGGCGGCGGCAGGAACAGTTGCGGCACTGAGATCCCACCCCACGGCGGGATCCCGTTCTCTCCAATCTGTCGCGCAGGCTTCCAAACGTCGGAGTCAGAAAAGCGCGCCTCCCACGTCGAGTCGGTCGGAATCTCGCGGCGCACGCTGTCGCTGACGATCAGGATCTTCGCGATCATCGCCGAGTGGTCGGTCGCGTGCGACTCCGTCGTAATCTCGATCGTGTTCGTCCCTTTCTTGAGTACGTCGGTGATGTCCACGTGCACCGGCCGTCGCCAAGAGTCGTCCTTGCCATCGCTCTTGCCGACCTCTTCGCCGTTGACAACTGCCAAGAACGTGTCGTCGCCTGTGCCAATCAGCACGGCGTGGTCTGGCGCATCATCGAGGTCGAACGTTTTGCGGAACACGACCGTGCAAACAGGGATGTTGGTCAGCGGCCCGTCCGCGTGCCAGATCCACTGCGTGCCCATGAAGTCGGGCGGCTTGTTCGCACTCAGCGGCTCATCAAAACCGATCCACTCCGCCTGCCACGTCTCCGGAGCCGCGGTCCAGTGCGCCCACTCGCTCCACTCGCCCGCGCGTCCACCCTCGTCCCACAGCAAGACCCGCCAATAGACCGTCTGTCGCGGACTCGCCTTTTGACCGCGGTACGGCAGAGAGAGCACGTCCTCGATCCCGACTTTGCCCGTGTCCCACAGGTCGGCCCCACGCCCGTCGCTCGATGCCTGGATCTGGAACGCCGTCTGCCGCTTGCCGCCTACCGGCACCCACGAGAGCACAGGATGCGCATCGGCGACGGCGAGAGGGTCCGTGAGCAGGTTGCAGCGCAGGCGGTCGGCGACCATGGGAATAGTATGGTCCAGCAGGGTCCGCTAGTCCGTGAGAGCCCGCTCCCTCGTTTCCAGAACGAGCGGTAGGAGCAGGAGCCCGGCCAGCGGCACAGCACCGACCCAGAACAGCGTCTGCATGATCGCGTCGGGCCCCTTCGCGATGACCGACCCCACGACGAGCGGCCCGATCGCGGCGGCAAACCGCCCGGCGTTGTAGCAGAACCCAGAACCTGTCGCCCGCAGCCGCGTCGGGAACAGTTCAGGCAGATAGAACGTGAACGTGCCGAAGACTCCGAAAACGCTCAGACCAATCGGAAACACCATATAGAGCCGCGTGTGCGGGTCGAGGTGCAGCCCGAACGCCGCCATGATCGAGATACCGGAGACCAGGAAGTAGATGAAGTACATCGCGCGCCGCCCGACGTACTTGGCGATCGGGATCGTCACCAGTGTGCCCAACAGCCCGCCGACGTTGAACGCGTTGGTCGCGATCTTCTTCCACGACTCGGCCTGGTCAGCGTGGCCCGCCGACGCGGCAAGTTGGGTCGCCAGGTGCGGCAAGAACGCGTTGCAAGACCACCACGTGGCCAAGGCGACGAACGCCATCCCAAGTCCGCTCAACGTGATGCGCACATATTGCTTCGAGAACAGTTCCTTGACCGAAGTGTGCCGCACTGCCTCCGTCGCGGCCTTCCACCGCTCGGGCTCTTTCACAAAGAGGCGAACGATGAACGCGACCGCCGCTGGCACGAGTCCGAACAGGAACACATACCGCCACGCGACCTCGGGGTTCGACTTGAACGCGACGCCTTGGATCGCATAGGTCACGTACGTCGCTAAGAACAGCCCTGCTGGGGCCGCGGTGTAGAGCAGCGCTCCCGCCTCGACGCGCCGCTTTTCTGGCACGACCTCCGCGACCATGCTCGCACCGGCCGCCCACTCGCCTCCGATCCCCAGGCTCGCGACGATCCGCCATGCGATCAGCCACCACATGTTCGGCGAGAGGGCGCACATCGCCGTGCCGACCGCGTACATCAGCATCGTGAGGAGCAGCGTCTTCGAGCGTCCGATCTTGTCGCAAACGCGACCGAACACGATGCCCCCGACGCCCCATCCGACGAGCAGCAACGACGTCAACAGACCGATCCAAAACGGCGTTGCCGCCTTCGCCTCCGCCGAGCCGATCGGCAGCCCGAGCAGGGTCGGCACACAGTTGGGCGCGACGTAGTTGAAAAGAAGACCGTCGAAGACGTCGAACCCCCAACCAAGCCACGCAGCCAGCAGCACCAGCCATTGGTAGCCGGACATGTCCAGAAGACGCTTTCCCATACGCTGTCAGTAGAGACGGACGGCGGGCTGGGAGCGAAGCGCGAAGGGTGTAACGGGTAACGGGAGACGCGAAACGAGAAGCCAGTGTGGGCGGTGCTAAGCCTGGTAGCAGCGAAGTCGGAGTCGGAAACTAGTTTCCCCGAATCTTGACCTTTTGAATCTCGTTGCTTACGGCTTGCAGGCCAACTCGTACAGCCCTCCCTCTACTCGTCGCGCGTTTCCCGTCTCCCGTTACCCAAACTTTTTGGCTGCCCCACAGGGATTCGAACCCCAACCTACGGTACCAGAAACCGCTGTCCTACCGTTAGACGATGGGGCAGTCCGTCCGACAGTATGACAGATCGCCCACAAGAGTCCTTGGCCCACCTTGACACCGCGTCAAGAGACTTTCGCTGGGCCCTGGAACGCACCCCCACAACAGTGCGTCAAGACAACTACGAAAGGAGAAAGACAGCGCACATGCTGACGAAGATTCTGCACGAAGAACTGAAGAAGATCAGGTCGCAAGAAACCAAAGAAAACGGGACGGAAAACTCACAAGGAAACGGGAGCAAACGGGAGGCAAAACGGGAAGAAACGGGAGAATACAAAGTCGGGCCCGGCTGTCCGCCGAAACAGCACCGCTTCAAGCCGGGAAACCCTGGCGGCCCGGGGAGGCCCAGAAAACTCCCGACGGTACAGAAACTTGTGCGCATGATGCTCGAAGAATCATCCATCGCGGACAGGCAGAAGCAAGAACTCGTTCTGGCACTGTTCCGTCAGGCGGCTCGGGGCAACGTCGGCGCCATCCGTCTGATC
>DATLWQ010000110.1:0-9068 GCA_035576225.1 Fimbriimonadaceae bacterium
TGCCGCCTCTAGATCGGCGTCGAAGATCGGGAGAGGGTCTGCCCGAAAATCAAAGCGCTCGACCTTCGCGCCCCTTGAGTCAAGCAATCTGATGGCGGCTTCGAGCAGGCTCGTATTGTACGAACCCGTGCGAAGGCTGCCCGAAAGCGCGAGGATCTTTGGCATGTGCTCACAAAAGGGTACACGCTTTCGAGCAGTTCCAGTCGTGGGTCGCTAGTCGCAGACCCCGTACCACGTGCCGGACCAGGAGTCCGGGTTCGACTCGCCTGACTTGTGGCCGATTACATCGACGTACTCGCCGTCGAACTGGGTCGTGCTTACGACGAACTTGGCGTGGCCGTCGACGAAGACGACGCTCCCGCCCGTCGGGCTCCACTCGCTGTAGAAGTTGAAGGGTGCGTCGCAGTCGTATCCGTACCTCGCACAACCGGGGTCCTTGTCGCGGTCAAAGAACGGGAACATCTCCAGGCGCATCGCGCGCGTTTCGGCAGGATAGGCGATCTGGGTCTCGATCACGGTGCGGTTGAAGTCAAGCGGCAGGTTGTTCTGGGTCGACTCACCGGCTACGACGGTGTAGAGGCACTGGGTGAACCGGTAGGAACTGCCGTAGGCATCGAAGTAAGTCTGCGCGCCGGGAACGTCGGTGCTTGTGAATGGGCCGCCGCGGTCGTTGGGGCTCTTGAAGATGCGCTTGTCTCCAGAGTACGGCTTGAGTTCGACTTCGACTCCCTTGTGGCCCGGCTGCCCCGCGGCCGGAACACTGTTGTAGGCATAGAAGATCGGCATGGTGTCGTCGTAGTCGGTGAGATACATCTTGAGCGCAAGCCCGATCTCCTTGGCCTGGGCGACTTCGGTGATGTTGTGCGCCGAGCGCTTGGCTTGTGCGAAGACCGGAAAGAGAATCGCGGCTAGGATCGAGATGATCGCGATGACGACGAGCAGTTCGATAAGAGTGAACGCGCTTGTTCGTTTCATATGTGGCTCCCAGACGTCGACCGTCCCCACTATCGCGAGGAGAGGTCAGTCTGGACCACTTCCCGCATTCCCTCCGCCGGCATTACCCGGATCAGGTTCTAGGGGACATCCCACGAGTGGGAATCTCAGCCATGTTCGGCGCCCCCTGCGGACAACCGTTCGTCTGTCCTCATTGTATCACGATGGGGCTCAGTGCGCTGGGCGGTGTGCTATTGTTCTATTGGGCTCCCATGAAGATCGCCGTCCAACTGTATACGCTCCGGAACCTGCTCCAGAACGACACGTACACGACGTTGCGCCGCCTGACGGACATCGGTTTCAAGACCGCCGAACTGGCAGGCACATACGGCAAGCCCCCTGAGGAGTTCGCCACCAAGTGCAGGGAGTTCGGTTTGAAGATCATCTCTCCGCATCTGGGCATCGACCAGTTCGAACAGCACCCTGACGACGTCAAGAAACTGTGCGACACGATGGGGACGGACATGGCAGTGCTGCCGCACGTCGGCAAGGACGTCTATGGCGACGGATGGGACAAGGCCGCCAAGCGATTCAACAAGATCGGCGCTGCGATGAAAGACCGCGGGATAAGGTTCTTCTATCACAACCACAGTTTCGAGTTTGAAAAGATAGGCGACACGACCGGCTACGACATCCTGTGGGACAACGCAGACCCGGCGCTTGTGTGGTGCGAAATGGACCTCTATTGGGTCAAGTACGGCGGAGGCGACCCAGTGCACTATCTGAAGAAACTCAAGGGGCGCGTCAAGAACACGCACTTCAAGGACATGGCGGCGACCGAGGATCGGCGATTCGAGGACGTCGGCTACGGCATTTTGGACTGGAAGACGATCATTCCGACGGCGATCTCCGAGGGTGTCGATTACGCGATCATCGAGCAGGACGACCCGCCCGGCGACCCGCTGGAGCACGTCGCGCGCAGCCGCGACTATTTGATTTCGCAAGGCTTGAGCGACTGATGCCAGGGGTCCGCGCGGTCTGCTTCGACCTCGGCGGAGTGCTCATTCGGATTCATCCGAACTGGGAAGGTGCGGCGATGACGGCCGGTGTGGAGTCTGCTGCCACCGGCGCTTTGGGCGGGTTTCCAGAATTTGACAGGTACCAGAACGGAGAGGTGGAGGACGCCGCGTACTTCTCTTCCCTGGCCGACTACCTCGGCGTCGGCGTGGGAGAGGCCGAGACAGTGCACATGTCGATTCTCCGCGACTCGTTTCCGGGTGTCAGCGACCTGGTCGGTTCGTTGCGCGATCACGGAATTGCCACGGGGTGCTTGAGCAACACAAATCATTCACATTGGGTGGAGTTTCATAACGAGGAAAGGTTCCCGTTCTGGCCGATGCTGAACGTCAAAGTGGGTTCGCACATCGTGCGTGCCAGCAAGCCGGAGGAGGTCGTCTTCCGTACGTTCGAGCGCGAGGTCGGAGCCTCGGGCGGCGAGGTGCTGTACTTTGACGACTCGCCTAAGAACGTCGACGCGGCCGTCCATCTCGGCTGGCACGGAGTCCTAGTCGATCCTGCGACCGATCCTGCCCGGCAGATTGCGAGGGCCCTTGCATCGGAGAGCCTGTAAGAAGTACCGGGGCGTGAAGGGTCCCGAACTGTGGAAAGAGGAGGTTAGGGCTGCATGGGTGAATCGGCTGAACTAGGTAGGGCTATGCTGTTGGTGTCCGGATCGAACGATCCGGTGTCCTGTGACGTGTTGGAGTGGGAGGATGCCACGGCCAGCCTATCCCTGCCCGACGAAGGTTCCGGCGGAATCGCACAAGGCACTCACGTCGCCGTGGTACGCAGCAAGAACGGGGCTGTACAGCCTCACTCGGGTGTTATCGACGGCGTTGCTGGTGGTGCCATCACAGTCCGCTTTACACCTGCACCGTCTCCAAACTCTCTGAAGGACGAGGGGCTGTCCGACTGTCAACTGCCGGCCATGATCCGATCGAAGGACGCCTACGGAAACTTCGGCAGTTGGAAGACCGCGGTCATCTTGAAGCACGGCCCCGACAGGCTTCTGCTCCAGGTCATGGACGACCATTCGATCCCCGACAGGGCGGAACTGCTCTTCAACCCGATCGGAGCAGAAGGGAGCGGGGGGAGCGGCCGCATGTACGCCGACGACGGATCGGTGATCAGTGCCCTGGACATGCGGTCCCGGCGTATCCGCGTGAGGGCGACGACCGTCCACGTGCTGGCGAGCGAGCAGCCTGGAACCCTGCAACTCGTGATGGACGTCTCACGGGCCCTCTACCGGGCCGCCTGATCCTCTTTCCCCTGTCCTCCCCGCCTTTGGGGCATAATGAGGGCGAACTTTCAATTTTCGTTGAAAGTTCGGACGAGGCACAGTGAACCCTGAAAGAACCGTCGGCGCAGACCTCCTGGACATCTATCGCAAGGTGGACGCAGGGGAGCGACTCAGCGCCGAAGACGGTCTACGGCTCTATCGGACCCCGAACCTGACCGGAGTCGCGGCTATGGCGAACATTCTGCGCGAGCGGTTGAACGGGGACACCGCCTACTACGTCCGCAACCAGCACATCAACTACACGAACATCTGCAACAAGTTCTGCAAGTTCTGTTCGTTCTATGCCAAGAAGGGCGGCCCCGACCCGTACGAAATGTCGCTGGACGAAGTGCGGCGCCGGCTGGAGTGGCACAAGGACGTTCGGATCACCGAGGTTCACATGGTCGGCGGAATCAACCCCCGGCTGCCTTACTCGTACTACATGGATCTGGTGCGGCTCGTGCGAGAGGTGCTGCCAGGGGCGCATGTGAAGGCTTTCACCGCCGTCGAGATCGAGCAGATCGCAGCCAAGGGGAAGGTGACGATCGAGAAGGCGCTGAGCGACCTTATGGAGGCGGGACTGGACTGCCTGCCTGGTGGCGGGATCGAGATACTTTCCGACCGCGTACACCGCGAACTTTTCGGAAGAAAACTCGGCGGCGAAGAGTGGAAGGCCGTGGCACGAGCGGCGGCGAAACTTGACCTTCCTCAATACGCGACGATGCTCTATGGCCACATCGAGACTGACGAGGAGCGGGTCGAACACTTGGTGCAACTACGCGCACTGCAAGACGAAGTTGGAAACTTCTTGTCCTTTACCCCACTGTCGTTCCACCCGGAGAACACGGAACTCCCAGACATAAAGCCGCTGACAGGGGACTGCGACCTGCGCAACATCGCGGTCTCGCGCCTGATGCTGGACAACTTTGCTCACATTAAGTCGTTTTGGATCATGAACACGCCCGAGGTGACGCAGGCGGCGCTTTGGTACGGTGCTGACGACTGCGACGGACTCGTACATGAATACGAGATCACCTATAGCGAGGGAGACTTTGGCAACAAGACACAGGCGCTGACCTATCAGAACATGAACTTCATGATCCGTGAGGCCGGGCGCGTGCCGGTCGAACGGGACTCGCTCTACAACGTCGTCGAACGTTCGCCGGAAGAGTTAGAGGACGTCTCGCCCAAGCGCCAATTGACTCCGCTTTCGGTCGCAAATTAGTCAGAGGGAACTGGCACGGAACTTGGTCGAGTTTTCAGAGTATGGCGTGCACGCTCGTTCCGACCGAGATATCTAGCGCACCGGGAGTCACACTCACCCGGTGGATCTGCACGTCGCCCAGGCAGGACTTCGGTGACGAGTCCCCGAACGACGCGTACAGCGTGGCGTTTGTACGTCGCGGCCACTTTAGGATCAAGGAAGGCTCTAGAAAGCACGACCTCACGCCTTTGCGTCTGCTGGTAAGTAGGCCCGGGAAGGGCTACCGGTTCGAGCACCCGAACACTCATGGGGACGACTGCATCGAACTCACGTTCGAGAAAGAGTTCGTTTGCGATGCAATCGGTGAGAAGCGTCTCTACGTAATGGACACTCCGATCCTGGAGATTGACAACCTTTCATTCCTCGATCATTGGCTCATATCAAGTGACACGTGCCTGCCTTCTAGACAAGAACGGTTGATTGCCTTTGCGACGAACACCTTGAAGTCGCTGCTTCAGCGAGCATGTAGTGAAATCAAGGACTTCAATGCTCTTTCACTCGATCAGGCGGCACAGGTCGACACTGTGCTTGGAGCAAGCCTCACGAAGCCGCTGGGAATCGGCGACATCGCCCGCGAGGTCGGATACAGCCCGTTCCACCTCTCACGAGCCTATCGAAAGGCGACCGGCAGTTCAATCGCCCAGACGATGAAGGGCCTGCGCCTGCGCGAGTCCCTACGGCTGTTTGCCGAGACGAAGATGAGTGTCGGCGAGGTGGCGACTGAGCTCTGCTTCAGTTCGACGGCGCACTTGTCTTCACAGTTTAGTCGTGTGTTCGGCATGTCGCCGACTCAGTTTCGCAATCGGCTCTAGTCGTCGCTCATGGTGTTGATATTGGAGGCGCACTGGTTCCAACCGTGGGACTCGCGCCGATAGACGTCTAGCGACCGGATTAGGATTGTCGACTCGTTCCCCTGTGCGTCCCTCAAGAAGTCACGCGCCAAATAGAGCACGATCGCCACGTCGCCGTAGACGTCGATGCTCATGTCGAGGAACTCGTAGTCGTAGGCGGTTATCTTCTGCATGACCTCTCTCGCCTTGACCATATAGTCGTCGATTCCACGCACGAGGCTCTTGCTCGGAATCTGGAAGCCTTTCCAGTCGTTCGTGTGGCCTGCTTTGACTGCGGACTCGTCCTTCTTGATGAACGAGTCGAACAGGCCGACGATGTGTTCGTAAATCTCCTTCTGGTCGGAGTCGAAGTCTTCGGTTCTTACCGCCATATCGTCATAGTCGCACTTGAAACGTCCATGAGGTTTTCAAATACGTGCGCTTTTTCCGACTGATGCAACTGTTATCGTGAAGTTCAGCGGCCAATCGATTTGTTGATATTTCTCGAGCGGTGGTGGCCCGCAACTGCCGCCGCCAAGGCCCATGACAAACGCGTCGATCGAGACCCAGATATGGTCGGACTGCGGAAGGTCGTGCAAGTGGGTCGCCTCGTGCATTTGAAACGCGTCGTAGCGCAACACCTTTGCGGACAACGGTCTTTCGAAGTCGATGCGGATCCCGTTGCCACTTGGCGAGCAGAAAGAGATCCAACGGACCTCCTCGAGATTGCCGCAGTCCTGCGGCGCGATTTGGGGCTCGAACAGTTCGTCGACGCTCTTAGCCCAGAGGCCGAAGCGCACCGAGGACTTGCGGTCCGGGTAACTCTCGTGCGGGCCGAGGCCGTACCACTGAACCCTGGCAAGATCGGAAACCAATTCGAAGTCGAGCCCGACTCTCGGGATTGGTGGAAGATCGCCGATCGGCTCCAAGACGCAGGTGACCTTTAGACCTTCGTCGGTGTCCTCATAGGTAGTCGTCTCCTTGACCCCGATGCCTGATTCGGTCAGGTTTTCGACCAGAACTTGAACTATTCGCTCGTCATCGATTCGTTTGACCTTGATCGCCCGTCTCTTGAGGGGCCAGTTGAGCCCTGCTTCGCGAAGAGCGTCCGCCATCCACTTGTCATTGTCAGTCAGTGCGCGGAAAATCCCGACCCTGGGGCTTGCTGCCAGAGCGCCACCGATACCGGCGAGCAGACCGTCGTCGTCCACCGAGAACTGGATCTGCCCGGCCTTGGTCTTGCGCACTTTTCCACCCAAGGGGAACTGATCAAAACATCGCTCTTGTCCGTCGTGGACGAAACTCAGGTTCAGGAAGCGTTCTCCTGCATTCGTGCTCGCGGGATCGACGGGGAGGAGGATGTCTGCTGAAGCACCGGACTCAATTGCGAGCATTGTTTCGGAGCCACTTTGCACGACGTTGCCGTCATCGATCACCGTCCACTCAATGATCCATTGTTGGAGCGGCTCGAAGTCGTGCATATTGTGGACACGTACCTTCCCTTCTGCTAAGTGTTCGGACATGACTCGACGATAGACCTGCTTCAGTTCGAGCAACTTTGTGGAGATACTTCGATCCGGTCGAACGATGCCGTCGCAGCAAAAGTAGCCGTCGTTCTGCTCGTCGCCGAAGTCGCCGCCGTAGGCCCAGCGCCACGAGCCGTCGGGCAGATCCTGGCGCAAACCGTGGTCGACCCACTCCCAGATACAGCCGCCCATCATGCGGGGATGGTCCTCCACGACTTGCCAGTACTCCTTGAGGTTGCCCATCGCCGTGCCCATTGCATGGGCATATTCGCACATGAAGAACGGTTTTGAGTGCGGTGTCGCAGGAGCGACACCCTCCCCTAGCAGGCGATCGACCGAGGGGTACATGCACGATTCGACGTCGGCGACCTCGTTGTAGCGCTCGTAGTGAACCGGCCGGCTTGGGTCGCGCGCGCGGATCCAGTCGGCACAGGCTTTGAAGTTGACTCCTGGCCCGGCCTCATTGCCCAGCGACCACATGACGACGCACGGGTGGTTCTTGTCGCGCTCGACCATGTTTCGCACGCGGTCGAGGTGCGCATCCTGCCAATCGGTATCGTGCCCGAGCGACTCATCGCCGTAGCCCATGCCGTGAGACTCGATGTTCGCCTCGTCGACGACGTAGATGCCGTGCTCGTCGCAGAGTTCGTACCATCGCTCACAGTTGGGATAGTGCGACGTGCGGACACAGTTGATGTTGTTCTCCTTGAAGAGTTCGATGTCTCTCTGCATCCCTGCTTCGGTGACCGCGCGCCCGCGGTGGTCGTCGAACTCGTGTCGGTTGACGCCGCGCAGTTTGACGGGCCGGCCGTTGATTTTGAACACACCTCCCTTCCACTCGATCTTGCGAAAGCCGATCTTGGTTGAGACGCAGTCGTTTCCGGTTCGTACAAAAAGATCGTAGAGGGTCGGCGTCTCCGCAGTCCACGGAGACACCCCGCCTACGTCTATTCGATTGGAGACGGCTCCGCGCCAAATTTCATCTCCATTTGGGCCCACGATCCAGGCTTCGACGTCCTCGCCACCCTCGGTTTCCACATCGATCTTTAGGGAACCAGCGCCTGAAATGTAGTCATAGTCGGTCTGGGCAAACACGTCTCTAACAAAGGCACTGGGACGCTCGATCAGCCAAACGTCACGGAAGATGCCAGCGAGGCGCCAGAAGTCTTGGTCTTCGAGGTATGAGCCGTCACACCACTTGAAGACCTGGACGACGAGATCGTTCTCTCCCTGTCTGACCAGATCGGTGACCTCAAACTCCGCAGGGGTCTTGCTATCCTTGGAAAAACCGACCTCTGAGCCGTTGAGAAAGAGGAAGAAGAAACTCTCGACGCCGTCGAACCTGAGGAAGTAGCGGCCGGCCTCCTTTCGATCGCACGCGAACGTGCGTCGGTAGGTGCCGACCGGGTTCTTGTCACCGATGCGCGGAGGATCCTTGGGGTGCGGATAGACGACGTTCGAATAAATCGGCGTCCCGAAGCCTTGCAGTTCCCAATGGCTGGGCACCTCGATCTCAGTCCAGCCGTCTGTCCCGAACGGCGGCTCAGCGCGGCCGGAGACGGTCGGCGAAAAGTGGAAACGCCAAGTTCCACCGAGCGAAGTGCGTGACGAACCGCTGACGAAAGTGAGGCTACTGGCAGGGCTCCGCTTGTTTTGGGAGAGCGTCTGTGGATCCTCCCAGACTCGGCGCGGCATGGCCGATCTTAGCAGAGTCCTGCTGTGTCGCCGCTATGCGAAAGAGCGGCGAAGGGATACAATCGGTCTCGGCCGATGCCCGAATACGACCAAAACCTCCTCCAGACAAACCTGCGACAGGCCGGCGAAAACCTGCCGGGGCCGGACTACTACACGGTGCTGGAGTGGATCCACCGAGCGCACAGGCCGGCGAACTATCTGGAGATCGGCATCCGGCACGGGGAGTCGATCAAGAGGGCCCTGCCGACCACGGTTTGCGTCGGTGTGGACCCGCTGCCACAACCGAGCCCCGGGATGCCCGTGAAGACGACGATCTTTGGCGTCACGAGCGACGAGTTCTTCGCTCATGAAGACGTCCGTGCGCTGCTCGGTGGCGGGAGGCTCGAATGTGCGTTCATCGACGGCTTGCACCTGTGGGAGCAGGCGCTCAAGGACTTCATCAACACGGAGCCTTTCTGCGGGCCGGGCTCATTGGTTCTCTT
>DATLWQ010000111.1:0-1912 GCA_035576225.1 Fimbriimonadaceae bacterium
GTGGCACTGATAAGCGGCAGGCGCTTGTCGTCCACGAGCGCCTCGCCGACCTCGCGCGCGCCGAGCGCGATGTTGCAGAGCCCTTCGGGGGCACCTCCGTATCTCGCGACGGCCTGCTCGAAGAGTGCTTTGCACGCAAGAGCGGTGAGGGGTGTCTTTTCACTGGGTTTCCAGACCACCGGATCGCCACAGACCAGCGCGATTGCTGCGTTCCACGCCCACACAGCGACTGGGAAGTTGAAAGCGGAGATGACGCCGACCGGCCCGAGCGGCAGCCAGTTCTCCTGCATCGTATGGTCCCTGCGCTCGCTCTTTATGGTTAAGCCATAAAGTTGTCGCGAAAGGCCGACAGCAAAGTCACAAACGTCGATCATCTCTTGGACCTCGCCTCGGCCCTCCTCGATGATCTTGCCGCACTCGATGGTGACGAGTTGCGCGAGCGGCTCTTTGTGGTCGCGTAGGACGTTTCCGAAGACCCGGACGAGTTCTCCGCGCTTGGGCGCAGGGACGTCGCGCCACTCCTGGAACGCATTTGCGGCCTGGGCGACCTTGGCATCCAGCGACTCGCGCGTATCGTAGGTGATCTGGCCGATCTCAGAGCCGTCGATCGGCGTGGAGACCGACCGGTCACCGTGCGGCGTCGCCGTAGTCAGGCTGGTCAGGATGCCAGAGATGTCCACGCCCCGAGGTTACCGGCTCGCGGCCTCACTGGGGACCGAGGGCTCATGCCGCACGTTGGATCGCCGACTCAGCGCGTGAAGTACATCCCGAGCAACCCTTTGTCGGTTCCGATGAAGCCGAACCCTTCGTAGAAGGACGGTGCACCGCCTCCCGTCTGCAGGATCACGTTCGCGCCCTTCGGCACGTTCGCCTCAGTCCAGTCCATGAGCCGCTTCATGACGCCGGTGCCCACGCCCCTCCCCTGGTACTCCGGAAGCACGATCACGTCACGGACGATAAACGCTTCAACGCCGTTGCCTGAGATCGATGCCGCACCGATCGCCCTTCCTTCGTATTCAGCGACAACGGTCACGAGCGGGCTCTGGCAGAGCCTTTCGGGAGTCAGTTCGTTGTTGTAACTTCCGTCCCAACCGACAGCCCTATAGAACTGCTCGTGCTCCTCCTTGGTCAGGTGGCGCAGTCTGTATGTAACGCCTTCGAGCGCAGCCTTCTTTTCAGGCTTATCGCGGAACTCCGCGAATCGCAGGCGCACCCCGTTTGGGTCAACCACGGAGAACTCCGTCGCAGTCCAAGGCTTGTGTTCGAGTTCAGATTCGATCTCGACACCGCGCCTTACATAGTCTTCATAGAGTGCAGGGATGTTCGAAACGAAGACGAACATTTCGAATTCCGGAAGGGTCGCGTCAGACTTCGTCAATTGGATCTGCGCCGAACCGAGGCTGCATCCTGCGTGATGGGGCGGCTCACCATAAGTCCATGAGCCAGTTGCGCCGCACTTCTGCTCGTACCAGTCGAGCGTGGCCTGTACGTCGCGGGTCGGAAGGATCGGGGCCGCGTGACGAATCGAAGGATCCATTTGCGGAAACTACCCTGCCCATCAGTAGACACGTGGCAGGGCTGGAAGGCTGGGGTCGAGATTCGCGGTCTGGATCGCATCGCCGACGTGAATCGCCTTGCCTATTCCAGACGTGCAGACCCCCTGGACGCCGAACATCGCTCCAGGCTTTCCGCGGTAGTTTTTGAGCAGCCTTCTTTTCGAGAGGATCTGAAGGTTGCCGAACTCCTCCGCAACGCCCGTCGACTGGTCGATGTTCGGAACTCCGCACCGGTTGCAGGGGCGCGAGAGGTCGATCTTGACCTCGCCGATCCGGATGGCAGGGAGTCCATCCTCGGCCCACGGCTCCAGACCGTCGAGCACGATGTTCGGGCGGAAACGGTCGATGGTGCAAGG
>DATLWQ010000112.1:0-2637 GCA_035576225.1 Fimbriimonadaceae bacterium
AAGGGGATGGGTACGACGCTGAGCGCGCTGATGATCGTACAGGACACGGCGTACATCGCTCAGGTCGGCGATTCGCGCATATATCGGCTGCGGAACGGCGAACTTGCCCAGATGACCACCGACCACACTTGGGTGGAGGAGACGGTGAAGGCGGGAATGATGTCGCGCGAGGAGGCGGAGGCGCACCCATACAAGCACGTGCTCACGCGCGCGATCGGCACAGAGAGCGACATGAACACCGACATCTTCGCCGAACCGGCGATGGTCGGCGACGTGTACATGATCTGCTCCGACGGCTTGACGAACCACGTGACCAACGAGGAGATCGAGCAGGTGCTCTCTGAGAACGGCCCTTCGGAGGCGGCATGGTCGCTCGTCACCAAGGCACTCGTGGGCGGCGGTAGTGACAACACGACAGTGATTGTCGTTCGATTGGACGGCCTGGCAAACGTCAGTTAGCGGGAAAGTCGACCCGGAAGGTCGTACCTTGGCCAAGGCGGCTCTCGATTTCGACGTTCGCGCCGTGCGTCGCGGCCAGTTCCAGCACGATCTTGGTGCCCAGGCCGCTGCCGCCCGCCCTTCCCCACTCAGACTTTGCCTTTCCTGAGAGCACCCGTCGAATTGTTCCTGGCGACATACCAGGGCCCTTGTCGCTGATCTCCAGGATGTGGTGGCCCTTCTTGTACCGCGTCCGGACGAGGACCTCGCCGTAGACGGCGTCTATGTCGTCGCCGTGCTGGGCGAGCCATTCGTCAGGGATCATTTCGGCCGAAGCCTTGATCGCGTTGCCGGCCAGGTTCTCGCAGATGCGCACAATGTAGAGGTCGTCGAACTCGAACTCCGGGGTATCAGGCTCGATGTCGAACTTGATACCGACGTGAGCCTTTCTTGCCTGCGACTCCAGATATTGCACGGCGGTCTTGACGACCTTCGGGAAAGACTGTAGTTTCTTCTTGGGCTCGAGTTTCTTGCCCGCTGCGAGGTCGTTGACGAGGCGGGCGAAGCGATAGACACGCTCCGTGTATGGGAACCAGACTTCGCGGTAACTCTCTTCTAGCCGGTCGAGGTAGAGGCACGCCTCGCCCTTCACGCCCGATTCGTCGAGCGCGTTGCGCAGTCCCGCGAGGTCGCTCTCGAAGTTCGGGAGGAACGTCATGAGCGCGCCAGCCTTGTTCGCAAGGTCGTGTGCGGCACGCCCCATTCCTTGGAGAGAGGCGACCTGGGAACTCTGCTCCATCAGGCGGCCGTACATGATCGCCAGAGTCGAGACGTCGGAGACGGTGTCGAGAACCATGGCGTCCTGCTCGGTGAAACTGCCCGACTCCTTGTTGACGAGTTGCACGACGCCGACCGGCTGCAGGTCCGCGATCTGCAGTGGCAGGGTCAGCATGGTCTCGACGGGGACACCGGTCTTCTCACGGATCTGGACGTGGTCGCGATGCCCGCCCTTGGGGTAGTTGCTTATCTCCGGCTTGCCCGTCTGGAAGACCCTGCCTGCGACGCCAAAGTCGTCGGCGATCTCCCACATCTCGATCTCTTCGGCGACCTCCTTGGGCAGCACGTAGCGGAACTGGAGGGTGCGCGTGGACGGGTCGTGGATGTAGATCGTGCCGCCGCTCGCTCCGACCGCCTCGACGCAGATCCCGAGAACCTCTTGGAGGACGACGTCGAGGTCGTCCAGGCTGGCGAGTTTACGCGTAGCCAGGTGAACTGCGTCCAGCAGGCGCGACGATTGATCCATTGTCAGTGTGGGCATTCTACAGCCTTGAGCAGATGTCCTCTACCTGTATTAAAGAACCCCCGGCGGGCTAAGAATGTTTCGGCTTCAAGCGAAAAAACGCGTTACCGGGTAAGACATACAGGTTCAACCATGCTCTGCACGCTGTTTTCCCTGCTTCTCACCGGCACTCAAGCAACCAACGCGATCACCGTCGACCACGTTCTCGCCCTCGACCGCGTCGGCTCCGGCGGACGCGTCCCGATCTCCACGAACGCCGTGACCTCGATGATCGTCAACGGTACGTTCACTCCACCCAAGGAGGGCGACAAGGTGACCGATCCTGACGGCAAGGAGCACACGTGGGAGACCGTCAAGGCAGGCGAGGACGGCTCTTTCTCCGGAAGCCAGTTCCGCGGCGGGTTCGCGTACGCCTCGGTCCCCTCGACCGAGACGAAGGTAATGATGATGGAGGCGAGCGGCGACAGTTACGCCTACGTCAACGGCGAGCCGCGGGGCGGCGACCCGTACTCGTTCGGCTACGTTCGGACGCCGGTACTGCTTAAGCGAGGGGACAACTCGTTCCTCTTCAGCGTCGGGCGCGGGCGCCTTTCGTTCCGCCTGGTTCCGCCTGACTCTCCGCTGATGATCGAAAAGCGCGATGCGACCCTGCCCGACCTGATCGTCGGTGAGGAGGGCATTCAGTTGGGTGCCGCGATCGTGACCAACGCGAGCGACCAAGTGTGGAGCGGAGTCAGCCTGTCTGTAACGCTGGAAGGCAGCAAGTCCGTCATTGTTCCGATCGGCGACATGCCGCCTCTCAGTTCGCAGAAGGTCGCATTCAGTTTTCTGTCGCCGAAGTTCAACGAGCCGGGTACGAAGAAGCTCTTCCTGCGCCTGAACCAGCAAAACGAGCGGAC
>DATLWQ010000113.1:0-3526 GCA_035576225.1 Fimbriimonadaceae bacterium
AGATCCCAAAGCGGGCGCAGTACCTGCGCGTTCTGCTGGCGGAACTCTCGCGCATCGCGTCGCACGCAGTCTGGTTGGGTACGCACGCGCTGGACCTCGGTGCGATGACTCCGTTCTTCTACATCATGCAGCAGAGGGAACTGATCCTCGACCTGTTCGAGATGTTCTCCGGCGTGCGCATGATGGGCTCTTGGATCGTCCCGGGCGGTCTTCGCGGCGACATGCCCGAAGGCTTTCCTGAACGGCTGCGCACGTTTCTGGACCAGTTCCTGGGCGAACTCGCAGTCGTCGAAGACCTGCTCGTAGAAAACCCGATCTGGAAGGAGCGAACCCAGGGCGTCGGCGTGCTGACAGGCGAGCAGGCTCTCGACCTGGGGTGCTCGGGGCCGATTGCGCGGGCGAGCGGTGTCGCATTCGACCTGCGGCGAGCACAGCCCTACAGTTCCTATGAGGACTTCGACTTCCAGATACCGGTCGGATCCACCGGCGACGTGTACGACCGCTTTTTGGTGCGCATCGCCGAGATGAAGGAGTCGCACAAGATCGTGACGCAGGTGATCGACCGCCTTCCGGAAGGCGACTTCCGAACCTCCGACCGAAAGATCTCCCCTCCACCGCGCGAGGAACTCGACACCTCCATGGAGTCCCTGATCCACCACTTCAAACTCTATACCGAGGGGTACCGGGTGCCCGTAGGCGAGGCGTACGCAGGCATCGAGGGCTCCAAGGGCGAACTTGGCTTCTATATCGTCAGCGACGGCACCTCACGGCCCTACAGGTGGCACGAGAGGCCGTCGTCGTTCATGAACCTCAAGTCGCTCGAAGTGCTCGCGAAAGGGCGCCTGATCGCCGACCTGATCGCCATCATCGGATCTATCGACATCGTCCTCGGCGAGATCGACCGCTAGGTGTAAACTGCCCCCGTGAGCGACCTGATCCAACTGAGCAACGGCCAGGCACGGCCCAAGGCTCCGCGCGTCGAAGACCTCGAACTCAAATTCAGCGAGCAGGCCGTACGGCAGTTGGACGCCCTGCGCGGGCACTACCCCGAAGCCAAGGCGTGCATTCTGCCCGCCCTGTGGATCGCCCAGCGCGAGTACGGCGGCTGGCTGCCACCTGAGGCGATCGCCGAGGTCGCGCACAGGCTTGGACACTCCTATGCGGAGGTGGAGGGTGTCGCGACCTTCTACACGATGTACAACACCGACCATCCGGTCGGTAGGCACATGATCGAGGTCTGCACGTGCCTGACGTGCCACATGTGCGGTGCGTACAAGATCGCCACATACCTACAGCAGAAGTTGGGAATCGGCTTTGGCGAGACGACCGCAGACGGGATGTTCACGCTGCACGAGGTCGAGTGCCTCGACGCGTGCGACCGCGCCCCGGTGCTGCAGATCGGTGACGAGTACGTCGGGCCAGTCGACGAGGCGCGGATCGACGCGATCTTAGAAGAACTGAGAAAACGAGAGGACGCGAGCGTGGTGAAACTCGCGGACGAAATCGTTAGAGTGCACTTGATGGCCGGGGAGAATAACTGATGGCAGAAAAGAAACTCCTTCTCGAACACGCGCACGACCCGGCGTACCAGACGCTGGCAGGCTACAGGGCCAAGGGCGGCTACAAGGCGCTTGAGAAGGCGCTAAGCGTGGACCGCCAGGCGATCATCGACGAGGTGAAGGCTAGCGGCCTGCGAGGGCGCGGCGGAGCCGGCTTCCCCACCTGGATCAAGTGGAACGGTCTGCCCAAGGAAAAGACCAAGCCTCACTACGTCGTGTGCAACGCCGACGAGGGCGAGCCGGGCACCTTCAAGGACAAGCAACTGATGGAGGAGACCCCGTTCCTGCTCGTCGAGGGAATGACGCTCGCTGGATACGCGACTCGGTCTGAGGTCGGATATATCTATGTTCGGGGCGAATTCTTGGACGCAGCGAGGGCGTGCCGCAAGGCGATCGACGAGGCGTACGCCGCCGGTCTGCTCGGTAAGAACATCATGGGCAAGGGCTTCGACTACGACCTGCACATCCACACGGGCGCTGGCTCGTACGAGTGCGGCGAAGAGTCCGCGCTCATGTCCTCTCTCATGGGCGAGCGTGGGATGCCGCGCCTGAAGTTTCCACACGCGCCTCTTCCGACCGTGGCCGGCCTATGGGACCTGCCGACTTTGATCAACAACGTCGAGACCTACTGTTGCACGCCGTCTATCGTCGACCGCGGCGGCGAGTGGTACGCGACGATGGGCGCTTCGACCAAGAACTCGCGCGGGACAAAGATCTTCTCCGTCAGCGGCCACGTCAATAAACCCGGCAACTACGAGATCGAGTTTGGCACTCCCCTCATGGAACTGCTCGAGATGGCAGGAGGCATGAAGGGCGGAGAACTCAAGGCGTGCGTGCCTGGCGGCTCCTCTGTCCCGATCATTAACAAGGAGTCTTGCGAAAAGGCGATCTTGGGATACGAGGAGATGGGCGACGTCGGCTCGATGGTCGGCAGCGGCGGATGCATTTTTCTCAACGACCAGACGTGCATAGTGTCGTTCATCTGGAGGACGTCGAAGTTCTATGCCGAAGAGTCGTGCGGCAAGTGCACTCCGTGCCGCGAGGGCACGCGGTGGATGGAGAAGGTCCTCGAGCGCATCGTACGCGGCAATGGTCAGCCCGGCGACAAGCAACTCTTGCTCGACATCTGTAGCCAGATCGACGGGCGCTCCTTCTGCGGCCTGGGCGATGCAGCGGCTTGGCCGGTCGCTGGAGCGATCAAGGTGTTCCCCGAAGAGTTCGACTACTTCATCGAACACGGGCACAGCATAGTCGGCTCACAGATGATGCGGGAGATCAATCCAGCGTTCATCAAGTCGGGTCGAACAGCAAAAGTCTAGCCTCGCTTGCGAAAAGCGAACCCGATGCCCGAGCCCGGATACCAGTGATCCTCTGGGATCTCACCGAAGTACAGGAACTGGCGCCCGGTCGTGTGCGCAAAGTTGAACAGGCAGTCGGTCACGTGCGCGTTGTCGCCCAGGATTACCGCCCTATCCGACAGTTTCGGCGCAACGACTTCGTACTCTCGCGCCTCATACTCGGCGCTGTGGTCGCTGTCGTTGACGAAGACGTCAATCTTCTCCTCGAACGCGCTGAGCGACTTGATCGAGTCTCCGTAGAGCACCTCTCCGTACTCCGCGTAAGGGCCGGAAAGCAGAAACCCTGCCGCAGGATCGATATCCGTGCCGTAGTGCTTGCCCGGGCGTCCCTCTGCGGCGTTCTTCATCAGTGCCGCTGCCAGCACGACGCTCCCAAGCCCCTTGTCCACGCCCGTCTCCACCACAGTGCGCGGCTTCATGGCGCGCACGACCGCATACCAGCCCGCGCGTCTACCATAGCGCGCATCTAGGTCGCTCGAAACCCGGCGCTCGCTCGCCTGGGTCGCTGTGCTGATGTGCGTCCGAAGCGCTCTGTCCGACTCGAGTTCTTGGATGTAGCCCGCCACCTCTTCCGGGCTGACGCCGCAGACTTGCGCGACTGTGTCGGCG
>DATLWQ010000114.1:0-4960 GCA_035576225.1 Fimbriimonadaceae bacterium
GCCCTCCGCCACCGCCGCCGCCGCCACCGCTGACACCGGGCATGGCGGTCGAGCCCGCCGCGCCGGTCACGACGCCAGCAAGTGGCTGGCCCGGGGTGCCGGGGATAAAGCCCACGATCGAAACGCTGTATGTCGCAGTCAGTTGAGGGGACGTACCGCTGATCGCGAGCCCGTCAGCGACCGCGAAATAGTCGGGCATGTTTGCCCAGGACTCCACGTTCTTCGCGATCTCGTCGAAGGTGCCCGTCACTGTGACGTTCCCGAGGTCGAAGATCACGACCGGGAACGGCAGCCTGCTGTAGTTGAAATACGTGTTCATCAGGTTGGTCGGGTCGTTCGACGGGAAGGGAACGAGCGGCCCCTGAATGACCGTGACTCCACCGGACTTGACCTGCTTGTTGACGGCCATCTGCACCTTGTCGCGGAAGGCAGGCGCATTGACCGTGAGTTGCAGCGGATCCTGCGAAAGATCGATGAAGCCGTTCCCGTTCTGCGACTTGGCCTCGAGGACCTTGCGCAACTGGTCTGCCATCGCGTCGACCCTGGCGACGGCCTTGTCGATGCGTTCCTGAGCGGCGTTGTTCTTGTTCGCCTCAACCTGAAGTTGATCCGTGTACTCCTTGATGTAACTGGTCTCCAGAACATCGGGCTTGTAGTACTGGAAGTAGGCGTAGGCGAAGATCGTGAGAGCGATACAGATCCCACCAACCAAATAGACCCATCCACTGATCTTAAACATAGTGTTCCTCTAGCCTCCTCCCGCTCCCGCTACCGAAGGGCCGCTTCCACGACCGGGTCCGCCTGGGGCGCCAAAGCCCGCAGTCCTTCCGCCAGCCCTTCCAGCGCCACCGCCGGCCTGCTGGTCGAGCGTGGCCCGCGGGTTCGGAGTCTGGATGTTGCGGTTGATCGTCATCGTCACGGTGACGGTCGACCAGTACGGCATCGCGCCCTTGGGCGACACGTCCTGTCCGAAGCCGCCTGTCCCGAGAAAGCCGTTAGGAACTGCCGAGGCCCTGCGGATGAGTTCCGCCATTCTCGCAGCCGGGTCGGACGGCAGGTTGCCTTCGCCTGGCTGGATCGGCGTGCCCGTCTGGTCACTTTGGTTGAGGCTCGGAACGTACGGTCGCGTGTTCGCAAAGCCTTGCCTGGTCACCGAAGTGACGTTGGGCATGCGGTAGAGCGCCGCGACGAGGTCTGCGTACTGAGTGGGCGTCTCAAGGACACCGACCATGGTGACCGTGCACGTCTGGGCGTTGGCCGGCGCGGCGGCGATGCTGTTGATCCTATAGAACGACGGGATGTACTTCTCCACGTCGCGGTAGAGCGTGGTGTAGACCGTGTCGTGTTTGAGCATCGCATCGGTCAGAAGCAGGTTGCGTTGGATGCCAGTGACTTGCTGCACGACGGTGTCGGCCATCTTCGACTTGCCCAGTGCGGCCGCGACCTGCGGTTCCAGGGCTTTCGCGTCGGCCCTAGCCGCCTCGAGTTCTGCCCTCGTCCTCTTGACCATTCCGACGCTCAGAAAGATCGCAACGATGATGACGATGGCGGCAAAAACGATATACCCCAGGGCGCCCTGTGACCTGGAAACGTGCGATGGGAGTAGGTTGAGTTTCATGGCTAGGTACTAAAAGCAGATGTGCAGGCCGTTGCCGACAGCGACTGCAAACTCCTCCATGTGCTCCTCGTCGACCGAGTCGCTAGGTTTGATGTTCTGTGTGAGGCCGCGCATCGGGTCGTACAACTGTGTGTCGACCCCGACCGCCGCCTCGATGAATCCGGGAAGTCCCTTCATCTTGGAGCCGCCTCCGCACAGCAGGATGTGATCGACGTCGCCGCCCTTGCTGCGGAAGTACTCGATAGACCGCTTGATCTCTGCCACAAGTTCGTCCAAGGTCGCCGCGATCGCGTTGAACATCGGGTTCGCGGCTGGAGCGGGCTCGGCCGGCACTGGCGCGTCAGGCGTGGCGGGCACGGGCGGAGCCGCCGGCGTCGCCTCCTCCTCCGTCGTGTCGCCAAAGGGGTTGTACGGCTCAAAGGTCTGCGTTTCGGGGCCGGTCGCGAACGGGCCCGTAGCGGCGGTCGCATTCTGCGGAATATCGATCTGCTCTATCTTCTGTCTCTCCGCCTCGTCGTACTGCAGGTTCATGGCCGAGGCGATCTGCTGCGTGAACATCTCGCCGCCGATGGGCACCTGTCTGGGCATGAGCAGTTGCCCGTCCTTGTACATGTTGATGGAACTGGTCTTGTGTCCGATGTCGACGACGCACACGGTCTTCCCCATCATGTCCGTCTCGTAGCCCAGTTTCAACCCTCTGGCGAGACCGAGCGGCTCGACGTCGATGGCGGCCAGTTTCTTGCCCGCCTTTTTGACCATTGAGACGACCTGCTCGATGGCCGACTGCGGAGAGATCGCCATGACGACGTCGATGCTCTGCGCCGCGCTGTCCTCTGCAGGAAACGCCTTGAAGTCGCTCTGGACCGTCTTCTCGCCGAACGGGATGTTGCGGGTGATCTCCCAGTCCATGTGCTGTTCCAGTTCGGATTCGCTCATGTTGGGGACTTCGAGCGTCCGGACGAGGACCGCGCCCTGACCGGCGATCGAGACCACCATGTCGCCCGTCGAGGTTCCCGCCATGCTGCAGACCTCTTTGAGGACGGCGCTCACGGCCTCGCCGTCGTGGATGCCGATGTGGTCGACCGCTCCCGCGGGGGTCATGGCCTGTGCCATCGCAGTGACCGTCGGGCGGCCGCCCTGGAGCTTGACCTCGGCCACTTTGATGCTCTGGCTACCTATGTCGACCCCGACTGCACTGTTGATTTTCTTCGCCATCGACGACTTACCCGCGTACTGGACACACGCCCGCATATCATAGCACCGGGCGAGTTAGAGTGTCAACCTGTAATGACACCCGCCATTGAACTAGACGCAGGTTAGAAACCAGTCCGTTACACGGAATGGCGCCCAGGCCGGTAATAACACCTGTCTGGGCGCCGATTTCGGGCTTTTTAGCGGCCTAGTTGGGGGGCTTGGGTGTGAACCTCGGGGCGATCGTTTCGAAGAACACGTCGGGCACGCCGACCCTGGTGCTGGTCCAGAAGAGCCAGTACAGCGGCGGCCGCCTGAAGTTCTGCCTGTTGAACAGGTTGCTGAGTGGGTCAAGCGCGATGCTCAGGCCCGTCTCGTTGCCCGGCTGTTCGATGGCGATGGCCTCTTCGCGGAGTTCCACCGTCGGGTCGACCTTGGCTTCGTACGTGATCGGGCCGATCGGGTTCCCGTTCTGGTCCAGACCGGTGTAGACGATCCTGACCAACCGGTCCTCCATGCCAGCCATGAAGAACACCCTTCCGGTGCCGGGGTCGACCTGGAAGTACTGCTCAGAGCCGGGCAGCCCCGCGTTGTCGATCCACTGGACTGTGAACGAGGTCAGCGTGCCGTTCGGGTTGATCGCGACCGGAGTCGGCAGTTGGATGCCGAACCTGTAAGCGGACATGAACGGTCTGGTCGTCTGCGTACCGTCGCCCGACGTTCGGGTGAAGGTCATCACGTGGCGGTCCCAACGCAGCAGGGCGTCGTTGGGAGGTCTGCTGCTGAACTGGTCGCCCCAGTAACTGATGTCGCCGAGGAGGTTGCGGATCGGGTCCGCGGTGTTCTCATACACGCCGATGAACCGGTCGTCGTACACCATGCTGGCCGACTGATAGTTGGCGCCCGGCCCCGTGCTCACCTTAAGGTAAGTGGGGGCATAGCGGACGTAAAGTCGGAGGCTGCGCGGCACGAGCGAACCCGAGAATCGCACGCTTCCGGTCTTCGTGTCGACGTAGACCTTGCCGCCCAGTGTGGAGTTGTGCGTCAGGACGCCCGTCTCGCGATCGAACGACCGAGTGGTCTTGTCGAGTACGGAAACGTAGTTGCCGTTGACCAGTCGGAAGATGTCGATGAACTCCTCCGTCGGGTCGAACGGGGTCGTCGGATCCGGTACGACCAGATCGTTGCGGGCAAGCCGCCAGACCGCGCCGGGAGCCCAATAGTCGCCCGTCGAAGGATCGAGTTCCAGCGGATCGATCCTCGGTCCGAACGGCCGTTGCGGCTGGTCGGGAAGCGGCACGCCGTTTGCGTCGGCCTCGAGCCTCGTGAGGAAGGCCTCGGCGAATGCCCGTCCGCGGATCTTGGCGGAGAACGCGAGGTCGATGAACGGCACGTCCTCGTTGCGCCAGCGTCGCAGCACGGCGCTGGGCTGGCCGACGTTCTCGAACGCGTTGCCCATGTCGAGCGAGCGCGGAGTCAACCAATTGGTGCCATCGAACGACGAGAAGTTGACCCGGCCGAACCCGGTCGAACTCGTCGTGTAGAAGACCGTCGCGTGAGTGCCTAGTTGCACGAGGCTCGGCTTGGACTTGTTCGAGCCGAGGTCGTACGGCATTCCGACTGCGGGCGCGTTCTCAGTGATCGTCCCATCGGCCGCGAAATGGAGGTTGGCCACCATGAGTTGGTCGATCGCGCGCCTGTTACCTGCGCCGTCACTGGCCGTGGCCGTCCCGAGGAACGCCATATACCGATCGCTGCTGCCTGTGCGCCCAACCGCCGACGGGAAGTCCGTTTGGTCGAAGGCGCCGCTCGACGGGAACGACGGCGCGCCGAACTGGACTGTGCCAGGCACCAGCGCGTCGCCCGGCGAGAGCGTGAACAGCGATGCGGGAGCCGTCGTCGGGAACGATGTCGCGACCGCGCGGTTGAACCACCGGCTCGTGTTGGCCTGCGCCCAACCGTTGAAGTCGCCGATCGGACTCTGCGTGTCGCCAGGCACGCTCCCGCCGTCGAACACGAGCGAAGAGACGTAGATGCGCCACGTCGGTACGACGGCGGTGTCCGACTCGGTCTTCGGCTTGGGCACCCACGCTGGCGTGTTGCCGACGTCGACGCGGTCGGAGACGAACGCAGCAAAGACGTTGCCCTGAG
>DATLWQ010000115.1:0-9654 GCA_035576225.1 Fimbriimonadaceae bacterium
CGCCGCGCTCTGCGCCGCTCCGACGAGTCCCTCGACGAGCGATTCTGGCACTGCCTGCGAAGAGTACTTGCGAACAGACCGATGAGCCAAAAAAACCGCCGCCACCTCGCACTCGGGAGCATCGTCGCTCCCGTAGCGCAGGCGCCATGCGTCGGAGAACGACTCGTCAAACATTCGCTGATTATGAACGCGCGATGATCGCCTTGACCCTTCGCAACTGGTCGTCGACGCCGCCGTAGCCGACCAGGCGTCCGATCTCCTTACCGTTTGAATCGAGGAAAAGCAGAGTGGGATACGCCTCGACCGGATACCTGTCGGCAATGTCCGAGGCGTCTCCCGGATTGTCGACGTTTAGGTCGACCGCGACGACGCCGGTCAGCGCGTCAGCGACCTCCTGTTTCGTGAAGAACTCGCGCTTCATCTGCTGGCACGGGCCGCACCAGTCCGCGTTGAAGTCGACCATTACGATCTTGCCCTCCTTCTTCGCCTGTGCAAACGCCGCCTTTGAATCGGTCGTGAAAGGCACCTTGCTGGGCCCGGCTGGCTTGAGTTTGCTGCCCGCCGCGCTCTTGATCGCGGCCGCACCGGCGATCACGAAGAGCACCGCAACCACGAGCGGCACGATCGACGACTGGATCTTCTTCAACATTTCACTTCAAGCGCGCTTCTATCCGTAACAATCAGCCTCTATGCCGAAGGGTTCCCCCGCCCAGACCTATTTCTTAGAAAGGTCTACCAGGATGTCGTACGTGTTCTTGTCGATCAGGACGAGCCGGATCCACATGTCGAGCTTCTCGTCGTCCGTCATCTTGGCCGGGTCGGCGTCCGGGACGTAGTTGCGCGGATCGAGGGCGTTCTCTGCCGCCTTGAGCTGGCCGTCGTTGCACTTGTCCTTCAGGACCTCCTTGAGCTTTTCGACCGCGTCGTCCACGATCGCCTTGCGCTTCATCGCGAAGACTTTAAAGTAGATGTTCGCCATGTTGAGGACCTCGGGCTTCGGCATTTCGCCCTTGTCCTTGCACCTCTTGAGTTGCTCGTCGAGGTCCTTCTCCCAACCAAGCATCATCTTGTTCTCGTCCATTTCCTGATTGCTCGCGTTGGCGCGGTGCTCCTCCAGGACCGGCAGGATCGCCTTGATCTGATCCTTGGTGAACAAGACGGGCAGGACCTGGTTGTACATGTCCAGCTTTCGGACTTTCGTCAAGATTCGATCGCTGTTGGCCTTTTGATCGGCAGTCAGTTGGGCGGGTGCGACCGCCGCGATGGCGAGCGCGAATACCAAGATGAGAACGATGCGGCGTTTCATTTGAACTACTTTTTCTCCTGTGAGACAGACGTGCCCCTCGTGGGGGCGGTTACTTCTTCTAGTACCAGGCTGGTCATCGCTGCTGCGCCCAGAACCTGAATATGAACGAACACCAGTCCGATGATCGCGACAGATACCCAGCCCTCCGTCGTCAGGCTCCCGCCCGTTAGCGCCCCCAGACTGACGACGAACGACAGCCCCACGACGAGGACCCCGAGCCCGACGAGCAGACCTACACTGCCCAACAGCACGCGCCAACCGCGTCGCATTGAGTGCATCCTCTGCCGCAGTCGCTCGGAGGACCGCCGCAAAAGGAACCCATAGGCGATCCAGACGATGAGGCAGACCCCGGCCTGGAGCCAGATCATTAAAGCGACTGTACCTGGAGGTCGGCCACAATAGGCCGCATGACCGTGGTGTACGGCACCGTTTGCCTCGACGTCACCCACGAGGTGCCCCGTCTGCCTGAGCGCGGCGGATACGTCGAAGCAAGAGAGGCTCGGCGCTCGCTCGGCGGCGAGGGCGCCAATACCGCCGTCGCCCTGGCGCTGTGGGGCGTCGACGTCGTCCTGGTCTCCAACCCGATCGGTGCCGGGCACGATGCCGACTACCTGGCTCAGGCCCTCGAGGAGCGCGGGGTCAGAAAGACTGTCTTCTCCCGCGGTACCGAAGAAACGCCCGTCTGCCACATCCTCGTCACTCCCGACGGTGAGCGCACGATGTTCGGCCACGGCTTCGCCGACATGCCAAAGACCTCTCAGCCGAGCCTCGCCCCGACTCGGCCCGGCGGCTGGACGACCTCCGACATGAACCACGGCCGGGCTGCACGCGAGGCCCTGAACTTAGCCCACGCCGCTGGCCGCGACGTCTACGCGCTCGATTTCGTCGAACCCGATGAACACCTGATCGCGGGCAGTTATTGGCAGTCCAGCACGTCGTGGGTCGGCACACCCGGTAAGACCGCGGCGAACCTCAAGTGGGCCGTCGACTGGGCTGAGAGACAGAAGTGCACAGCGATCTTGACCGACGGCGCGGACGGGCTCTGCTTCGCCAGACCCGGCAAGAAACCACTCCACCTGCCCGCGATCCCGACCGAGGACGTCGTGGACAGCACCGGCGCAGGCGACGTCTTCCGTGCTGGGATGCTCTATGGCCTCGGGCTGGGATGGCCCGATTCAAAGTGCTTGCTTTTCGCATCAGCGGCGGGCGCGCTCAACTGCCAGGGCGTCGGTGCGGTGGGCGGTCTCCAGCCGCTCGATCGGGTCCTCCGGCACATGGAGTCTTCGCCGCAGATAGCGGCGCTCTACCTGGACGCAGAGTAGTATGTCGAGCAGAGTGAACCGGTTCCAAAGGACGCGCCAAGACCACAGCCTTGAGACCGCTGAGGACTACGTCGAACTGATCGACCGCCTCATCCGCGAGAAGGGCGAGGCGCGAGGCGTCGACCTGGCCGCGAGGCTCAGTGTCAGCGCCGTCACGGTCGGCAAGACGATCAAGAGGCTCGCGCGCGAAGGCTACGTTAAGGCGGAGCCCTATCGAGCAATCGACCTGACGCCGAAGGGCCGCAGGCTGGCCAAGAAGTCCGCCGAGCGCCACAAGACAGTCCTAGAGTTCCTCCACTCGATCGGCGTGCCCGACAGAGCGGCCGAGACCGATGCTGAGGGGATTGAGCACCACGTGAGCGAACAGACGCTCGACGCAATGCGACGCTATTTGAAGGGACGCAGACCCTAGAGAACGCCTTCGAACACTTCCACCGGGCGCGATGCAGTAACCAGGCTCCCACCGATCTCGTTCGCCGAGACCTCCAGAACGCCACCGGGATTGATGACGCGCACACTGCCCGCAGTGCCGTGCCTGCGCATCCACTCTGCCGCGACCGCGCTACTACCGGTCCCGCAGCCCAGCGTCTCACCGACGCCTCGCTCCCAGATCCTAATGGTGACCTCACGTTTACCACTCTCACGCGCGAAGATTACGCTCGTCCTTTGTGGAAAGACGGCGTCGTTCTCGATCCTCGGCCCCAGCGATTCAAACTCTTCATCCGAGGGCATCCGCTCGACAAAGGAGACAAAGTGCGTCGTGCCCGTGCTGACCGCCGTGCCAACGACACCGCACACCTCGACATCGATGAACGGCCCGTCCGCGACCACAGGTACCTCCTCAGGATCATAGACCGCTGGACCGATCGCGGTCCTCGCAAGACCGTCCTCCGAAACGTCTGCCGCGACGAGCCTGCCGAAGTGCTCGATGCGGTGCTCGCCTTTCACCCAGCCTTGCTTTAGAGCGTGAAGGGCGGCGCACCTCAGCCCGTTGCCACAGAAGTCCTCTGTGCCGTCAGGGTTGAACATCTGCAGGTGAAGGCCGTCGTCCGCCCGCCCAAGAACGAGCAGCCCGTCGCTACCGACGCCGAAGCGGCGCACGCAAACCTGCTGCGACAGTGCAGGAAGGTCGAGACCTTGTACGTCGTCGGCGTGGACGAGCACGAAGTCGTTGCCGATGGTCTGCGTCTTCCAGAACCTGAGTCCCTTCAAACGAGCGGCTCCAGATAGTATTCGGCCGCCTTCATCGTTTCCTTGTACCAGCAGCCGCTCGGACTCAAAAGCGGAAACCACCATGCGGAGGGCCTGTGACCTGCCTTGGCCAGGCCGTCCGTCGCAATGATCGCATTGCGCACGAGGCGCAACCGCGTGAGTTCTGCCTCGAAAGCGATGCTCGCCCTGCGCTCGTGCGAGGCCGCGATCTCTGGCGAGCCGACGAGCGATCTCTGTTCTTGATCCTGCTCGCGCCACAACTTCTCGGTCTCGCCGATCTCAGAGATCACGTCGTCGAGCCTCTTCTGGAGATCCTCGCGCCGTTTCAGGTCGTCGGCGCCCGGCTCCTTGCCCAGAAGCTTCTTGCGCCAGTGCTCACCGAGTGCGGCCTCTGCGTCCTTGCGCTTGTCGCGCAGTGACCGTAGCCTCCTGATCGTCTTTGCCCGGGCCTGCCGCGTCTTTTCGACACGCTTGTTCAGGTCGGACATCGATTCGTGCAAAGACGTGTACTCTGTCGCAAGACTGCCCCACTGGCCCCCGAGATGGTTCTGCAAGAATTCGATCAGTTCGAGCGGCCTCGTTAGCGACTTCAGTTCGCCCAGAAGCGCTTTCTGGCTCTCCGCTACGGTCCTCCATCGCTTGGCGAGGCTCTCGGCACTGACCTCGTCCGCTCCGAACGGACCACGTAGTGGCTCGGGCAGTTTGATCCATGCCTTGCACTTGTGAATCGCGTCCCACGGCTCGTACCTCACGCGCAGGATCGGGTTCAGGCGCAGCCCGCCGCAAATCTTGGCAAGCCTCTCGTCGAAGTCGCGGGTGACGTGCATGTACCCGCTCGCTCCCTCGTGCATGACGAAGACGAACTCGCTCGCGAGCATGCCGATGAGGGTCACCGCCTTTCCTACCAGCACCACTTCAGAGCCGAACTTTTTCTCAAGAACCTCGGCGAGACGCTCAACAGTCTCCACTGGCTTCTTGTAGGAGAAGCCGACCGGGTCCTCGAACATCACCAGACCCCCCCGCTTCCCGAGCCGGAGCGTCCCCCGGCCATGCCCCGGCAAAACGACGTCGAACGGTAGCGAGCCAGAGCCAAAGCGCGAGAGCGGATACATCTCAGCCTGCGATACCGCCTCGTTGTAGGCCTGGCACGCGCGCTCGCGAGTTCCTGGATCCAAGAAGGGCTTCAACAAACCGAACCGAGCCTGCTCGCACGTTGAAGTGTTGAACCGCAGAAGTTCGGTCGTCTTGGTCGTGTCGATATCCAGCCGCTCGCCCGCGACCGCCTCGTACATCATCGGCGCCAAGGCTTTGTAGTAGTCCGCCAGGCTCTTGCCGTCCCCCTTGTCAGCGGCGTCGCAAACCAGCGCGAACAGTTGGTCCGCCTTCTTGATCGACTCTGCGCGGGGCTCACCCACGACCATCTCCAGGCTCTGCCCCACCGCCCACTCAAACGTCGAGTACAGGGTGTTGAAGAGTTTTGAGAGGCCAGTCTCGGCGATCGTCTGCGAGCGCCGGTCGAAGGAGACGACGCCTCGCCAGCCCCAAGCCTCCGTCACCTCGTCCAGGTAGCCGGGCCTCAGGTGCGCGACCTTCCCGACCTTGCCGCCAGCCTCCGCGAGCCTCTCCTTGGAAATGACCGTCTCGGAGCCGAACAGCACCGAGAACTCGCCGGCTGCGCTCCACAGCCCCTGGGTGCGGGTGTCGTTGTGTGGAAGGGCAGCGTAGCCGCTCTTGAAGTCGCGGTGCCCGTGCTTGGCAAAGTAGTCGGTGTCGTGGATGCCGCTGACAAACCTGCGATCCATGCCCAGCCGCCTCAGCGACTGCACCACCCCGGCCTTCATCGGCTCGTCCCAGAAGACCGTCTGTCCGAGGGCAAGCAAAGGCGCGCCGGGAGCCAACGTCTCAAGTTGCTCCAGCGCCTCTCTCTGCGAGCGACAGAAATCCTCCATGCCGGGCTATCGGATTGTACGGCAGTCGCCCCTCAGAAGGTGTGACCAGACCGCCCGTTGAACCTAAAAGACCCCGTCTCCCGGGAAAGTTCCCAGCCTGGCCCCCTGCATTTTTGCCTGGAAAGTCCGATATAAGGAGTGTGTTGTGCCGCCAACCGGCGGCAAAGGAGAACCTAGTACGAATGAGTCGGCCCGAGAACAGCGGTAGGGCGGTCAGCATCAGCGCGGCCAGCCAGATGACCGGTGTTGAAGTCCACACGCTCCGATATTGGGAGCGTGAGTTCGCGGACTTTCTGAGGCCGATGCGGACAGAAGGGGGCCAGCGCAGGTACCGGCCGATCGACATCCAGACGGTCTTTACCCTCAAGAAACTGCTCCGCGAAGAGATGTTCAGCATCGCAGGCGCACGGCGCCACCTGGCACGGCTCCTCGAGACACGCCACGCCGCTTGACTGCACAGGGCAAGCCCCTAAACCGGCATCGGCATTTCAGGCTCTTCAGGTTCCGGCACCGGCCTGCTCGCAGCGACCTTCTTCAACTTTGCCTCAAACTCCCTGAGCGCCCGTCCCTCGAGAGGGTGCTCCTTCCCCTCCAGCAGACAAGACAGCGCCTCACACTCGGCGCGGCTGAACCGCACTGCATTCAGGACGTGTTCCTCGAACGCCTCGTACGCCAGCGGGGCGACAGCCTTCGCGCACGTGGCCATCGCCTCTGCATAGACCCGGATCTCATACTGCGCATGGGCGTCCATCCGTAGCCGAAGGAAATGAAAGAGGTTGTGCAGGTCGATCTGCCAGTACCACTCGGTGTAAAGCGACAGCGGCAAGTTCGTTCGCGCGAGTTCGCGCGCCAGCCCGCCCTCGATCATTCCCTCGTAGTGCGCATAGATTTCGCGCTGGTCGTCCTCGATCTCCTTGAGCATCTGCTCGACCGCAGGGTCGGGCAACCTCTCATCACTGCGCGCCTGCTTGTTGTCCGCGCTCTGCCCCCGCATCTGGTCCGCCGCCGGGACGTAGAACTCGTCGCGCATGATCGAGTACCGTCCGCTGATCTCGTTCAGTCTCGCTGTGCGGTGGCGAACCCACTGCCGCGCAACAAAGATCGGCATCTTGGTGTGGAACGTCAGTTGCACCTGCTCGAACGGCGACGTGTGGTCGTTGCGCATCAGGTAGTGGATCAGCCCACGGTCCTGGCGCACGGTCTTGGTGCCTGCGCCATAACTGACCCGCGCGGACTGCACGACCCGTTGGTCACCGCCCATGTAGTCCACCAGGCGGACGAACCCCTTGTCGAGCACCTTGATCTCCTTGTCGAGCAGGGCCTCCGCCTCGGGGACTGTGGTGCGCGCCATGACCGCAATTTTGGCACAGGCGGTGCAACGACCTACGCGCGCTTTCCGCAAGATGTAAACAGAGGTGGAATGAAGAGGCGCCTGCTCTGGGTCTGCGTCTGCGTCGCGTGCGTCGTCGCCGTGGCGCTGGCCGTCAGCGCGCTCGGGCTCTATGTGGGCCAGCAAGGCGAGGCGATGACCGCGTGCGTCGAATACCTGAAGTCGCACACAAAAACCGACGTCGTGCAGTCCGACATCAGAACCACGGTTCCGCGCGTCGTATTTCCACAGCCCGCCGACAAGAGGTTCCGCAGCACCTGCACCTATCACGGCGCAAAGATCGTCCTTGAGGCGAAGCCGTTCCAAAAGTGGGAAGTCCTCTCGGCGAAGGGGCTAGACTGAGGCGCGGTGAAGAAAAGCACCAAGGTCACCCTTCTTGTCGCGACCATCCTGGTCATTAGCCTTTGCGGCGGACTGTGGTCGATGCTGAGCAACGCGCAGAAGGTGCTGACCAGGGCCCGCACTGAGGCGAAGACCGAAGGCAACGAAATCCTCGTTCTGCTCGCTGGCTCGTGGGACTACTCCGCCGTGCAACTCCGCCTCTCGCCCGAGTTCGACGACAAGTACTCAGAAGACGAGGCGAGAAAGCAGTTCGGCCAATGGAAGCAGACCTACGGCGACTTGGCCTCCGGCGAGATGAAGATCGTATCTTTTGAAGCGGGCGGCAAGAGCCTAGGAGAACCAGTGCTGGTCGCGAAATTGGCGTGCGAGGCGACCTTCGATAAGGGCAAGGCGGACGTGAAGATGACCCTCATGCGCAGGCCCAAAAACGACTGGCAGATGTCCGACTTCGAGGTCGGCCCGCTCAAATGACGCCCGCGCGCCGCGCGAAGTTCTTGACCATCTGCATCCCGTCCTCAGTCAGGATCGACTCCGGGTGGAACTGAACGCCCTCGATCGGCAGGCTCTCGTGCCGCACCCCCATGATCTCGCCGTCGTCCAGCGCGGTCGCCGTGACGACGAAACCGGCCGGCACCGCCCCGTTCTTGATAACGAGCGAGTGGTAGCGGACGGCGCTGAACGGGTTGCGAACGCCCGCAAAGATCCCCTGTCCGTCGTGCTCCACCGGAGACGCCTTGCCGTGGCGGATGTTCTTCGCGCGGTTGACCGTGCCACCGCCGACCTCTCCGATCGTCTGGTGCCCGAGGCACACCCCGAAGATCGGAATGTCCTTGAGCCTGCCCTCAGGGTTCAGCGCCTCCATCGAAACAGAGATGCACACGCCCGCTTCGTTCGGCGTGCAGGGCCCAGGCGAGAGCACGATCCCGCTCGGCCCTTTGGCCACAATCTCGTCAACACTGATCTTGTCGTTCCTGTAGACCTCCAACTCAGCCCCACACTCGCCCAGGTACTGGACGAGGTTGTAGGTGAACGAATCGTAGTTGTCGACGACGAGGATCATGGACGGACTATTATGGCTCGGGCAGCAAGACGCACCGTCATGTCCCAGACACAGTTGGATGCGACGTACAACCTTGATATGAGTGAAAACACAAGCCTGTGAAAAGGTTTCTTTGCCATTTAAGTGCAGATTTCATATAATGGGGCACATAGCGCGATCAGCGCTGCCAAAGGAAGGTCGGTCCAATGGATGCAACAGAGTTCTTGGAAAGGGATGTGGTTCTCGTCAAGCGCGAGCAGACCTTCTATTGGGTCTGCGTGCCGGTCCAGATGGCCGTCGGCCTGGCAGCGATTATCGCCGGATCCTCCATCGCCAACAGCGATAGTTCGCTCGTCGACGTGCTCGTCAAGGCCGGAGGAGTCTTCGTGAGCGCCCTCTCCACGTTCCCGATCAAGAACGCGATTGGTTGCTCAAAGCAACTCAACGCGCTCAACTGGCTCAAGACAGCCCACCAAGAGTACTGCCTGAGCAACGAGAAGAACACTGAGAAGTGCAACCAGGTGAACAAAGAGATAGAGGACAGGATCCTCAAGAACTAGGTGAACGACATGTCCGGACAAGACACCGATCCCAAAACAAGTTTTGAACAGTACTACGAGATCGAGCGCCGTTCGCGCTCGCTCGCCCGATGGCTGACCGCAGTCTGCCTGATCGCCGCAGTCGCAACCGCCGCTGCGTTCGTCACCTACGGCACTGGCGCGATCACGACCGCCGAGAAGAATGAGACGACGGCAGTAAACCAGTACAGGGACGCTCAGTCAACGATCACCGAACAGCAGTCAAAGATCACCGAACAAGCGGAAATGATCACCAAGTTACAGTCTCAGATCCCGCACGACAAAACTGGCCCATCTCCCTATGACCTGCTCCTTGAACGATTCAACTCGCTCAACGACGACTACGGCGCCCTAAAGACAAACTATGCGGCTGCAACCAAAAGGCTAACCGACTGTGAAAACCGAGGGCAGCGTCTAGAGGCCATGATCAGCGACTACAAGAAGAGGTTGGATGACTGCGAAAAGAAGCATAAACTGTTGGAGTCCTTCGTCAACCGCACGTGGAAGAATGACGTA
>DATLWQ010000116.1:0-3504 GCA_035576225.1 Fimbriimonadaceae bacterium
GCGATCTTCGGCACCGTCTTCTCGGTCGCCGCGAGGTCGGTCTCGAACGTGGTCAAGTCCCTGTTGTTGACCCCAACGAGGGTCGCTCCCGTCTCGAGCGCCGCCTCCGCCTCCTCCAGCGAGTGAGCCTCGACGAGGGCGTCCATCCCGAGCCCCTCAGCGACCTCCCGGTAGTCGCGCAACTGGCTCGTGTCCAAGCCCGCCACGATCAGCAACACTGCGTCCGCCCCCAGAACCCTGGACTGCCAGACGTCGTACTCGTCGACCGTGAAGTCCTTGCGCAGGACCGGCAGTCCGGACTCTTCCCGACACTGTGCCAGGTAGTCGGGATGGCCCTGGAAGAACTCGACGTCGGTCAGTACGCTCAGGCAGTCGGCGCCTGCCTCGCGGTAAGCGCGTGCGATCTCGACGGCATTGAAGTCCTCCCTGACAACACCCTTGACCGGGCTGGCCTTCTTCACTTCCGCAATGAGGGACGGCCGGTGAGATGAGTCCTCGAGGGCCGCGTGGAAGGGCCGGACGGCAGGCGCATTGACCGCCCTTCGTTTGACCTCGTCCAAAGGGGCCTCCGCCTTGCGTCGCGCGAGCGCCTCCCTCTTCGCTTCAAAGATGCGAGTCAGGACGTCCAAGCGGCCATCTCCTCGAGGACCTTGACAGCCCTTCCCTGCTCGATAGCGGCGACAGCCATGCGGGCACCGGTCGGCAGATCGTCGCAGAGTCCGGCAAGGTACAGGGCGACGGCCGAGTTGGGAAGAATGGCCTTAGCCCTGACGGAGTTGGAGTCTGAGATGGCCTCTCGCAGGATCTTCGCGTTCTCCTCGACAGTGCCACCGGGCTCTAGCGCGTTGCAAAGCAGAGGCTCCAGGCCGAAAGAGTCAGGAGCCAACTCCATCTCTGACACCTCCCCTCCCTGCACCTCAGCCACAAAGGTCTTGCCACATGGGGAGACCTCGTCCATGCCCTCTTCGCTGTGCACGACCATGCTGTGCTCGGTTTCGAGCAGCGCCAGAGCCTTGGCCATGGGCACCACGAGAGAGCGGTCGAAGACGCCGACCAACTGGCGCTTCGCCCCAGCCGGGTTCGCAAGCGGCCCGAGTTGATTGAAGACCGTGCGGACGCCGAGAGCCTTTCGAACCGGGCCGACGTGCCGCATCGCCGGGTGGTGGTGCTGCGCGAAGAGGAACACGATGCCCACCGTCTCCAGAGCCTTTGCCAGTTGTTCAGGATCGCCGCCAAGAGTGACGCCGAGGGCCTCGAGCACGTCCGCGCTTCCACAAGCGCTGGTCACCCCCCTGTTGCCGTGCTTGGCGACCTTTGCGCCGGCGGCGACGGCGACGATTGCAGCAGCCGTGGACAGGTTGAACGTCGTCGGGCCCCCGCCTGTGCCACACGTGTCAACGAGGTTTGGGACGCTCGTCGAGAGCGAACTTGCGTTCTGCCGCATCACCTCTGCGAAACCGGCCAGTTCGGCCGGCGACGCGCCCTTGATCCTGAGCGCCGTCAGCACCGCCCCGAGTTGCGCGTCCTCCAGGGCCCCCGACATGATGCGCCGCATCAGGTCGCTCGCCTCGTCGCGCCCGAGGTCTGCACCCTCGATGAGGCGACCAAGCAGGTCTGGGAAGGTCATGGGCAGATTGTACTTGGCACCTGCCCGGACGGTATGATCCTGCCATGTCCGGCGAGTTCCTCCCGGTTCTCATCCTGCTCGGAGTCGCAGCACTCCTTTGCTCCGCGATGGTCGTCCTCTCCTGGGTGCTCGGGCCGCGAAAGCGGACGCCCTACAAGTCTTCACCCTACGAGTGCGGCGTCGCGCCGCTCGGAGACGCTCTTGAGCGAGTCCCGATCAAGTTCTATCTCGTCGCCATTGTCTTCGTGCTGTTCGACATCGAGGTGGTGTTCCTTTGGAGCCTGATGTCGGTCTTCCGGGACGCCGCGCCCGAGTTCAAGGTCTTCACTGGGATAGCCTTGGGGATCTATATGCTGCTTTGGATCATCGGCGACGCTTACGTACTGCGGGTCGGGGCCATCGACTGGGACGAGTCCACGACGATCGCTAAGGAGAAGATGCAGGACACCGCCATGGCTACCCATGGCAGTAACGCCGCGATACGTGCAGATTCGGAGGCGACCGCCTAGATGAGCGTCGCTGAGCGTGCCGACGTCGCCCTCCTGAAAGAGAAGTTTGGAGGCGCTATTGAATCTGTTACAGATAAGAATGGCGACGTTTACGTGTGCGTCGCCACTGAGAGCCTCGAAGAGATCGCGAAGTTCCTAAAGGAAGATCCCCGGCTCGCGTACAACTATTACGTGGAATGCGTGGGAGTCGACTATCTGACTTGGGAGCACGGACGAGATTTCTATAAGAGGTATGAGGTTATACATAACCTTTACTCTATCGATTTTAATACAAGACTATTTATAAAGGTCGCATGTGACGATGGAGAAACTGTTCCATCTCTTATAAATGTCTATATGGGAGCAGAGTATCCTGAGCGGGAGATTTGGGATCTCCTCGGTGTCGTCTTTAAAGGGAACGAACAAAAGGAGCGGTTCCTACTGCCCGACGACTGGGTCGGCCACCCGCTGAGGAAGGACGTGGGCTTGGGCGGTGAAGACGTCGTATTTGACTCTGGAACCCTTGGCCCGGCGGTCGAAGACGTGCAGTCGCCACACGCGGGGGAGAGCTTTGAGGGGAAGACTGGGAGCGAAGACGTCTCAGGCAGATAAAGATTGTTATATCTTGGAAGTCGCCTTCTATTTTTCGTGCTCACTCCCGTGTTTGTTCTGTCTTTCAGAAAATCGGCGCGTTATTTGCTAATTTTTTGGTGACATTGTGCGCAACAATCGCGTAATGTACTGACGGACGGGCGCGGAACGTTGCCCGATCCACAATACATTGAGGCTTGCCTCACCGCTTGTATATCTTTCTATACACGGAGAAATCAACATAACATGCGAAAAATTAGTAATGCATTTACTTTGATTGAACTACTCGTCGTCATCGCGATCATCGCGATCCTGGCGGCCATTCTCTTCCCGGTCTTCGCCGAGGCGAAGGAGTCCGCAAAGTCGGCCTCCGACCTCAGCAACATCAAGCAACTGGCCCTGGCCGTCGCGATGTACTCGACCGACTACGACGACCTGATGCCCCTCGGCCACGGCACCGACGCCCTCGGCGTCCAGGGCTGGAACTTCTTCAAGTACGTTCCCGCCGACTGGGCGGCCAACCCGGTCCCGCCGGTGCGCGTCGACTACTCGCGGCCGTTCATCATGAACACGCTGCAGCCGTACGTCAAGAACGACCAGATCATGCAGTCGCCCGGTATGACCAAGTTCATCCGGCCCGGCTCGCACGACGGCGCCATCCGCCTGCTCGTCCCGAGCGGCGACCCGGTCAAGGTCGGCGGCTCGAGCTACGCCTTCAACGGCCTGCTCCACGCCTACAACAGCACCGCGATCGCGGCCCCGGCAGAGCTGCCTCTCTTCACTGAGAAGAACGGCGCC
>DATLWQ010000117.1:0-4401 GCA_035576225.1 Fimbriimonadaceae bacterium
GGAGGCCCCGCCCGTACGCCAGTACGGACCAGCGACTGCGATGCTCGTGCCGAAGACGTACTCGCGCACGCTCACGCTGCCACCTGACTTTGCCGATCGGTTAGGAACGGAGGGGCTCGAAGTGCTCGCTCCCTATCTGTCGGACCCGAGCGCAAGCAACGTGAAGTCTCTCGTCGATACATTTAAGCGAAGCGGGAGGGACGTCGTGTTCACGCGCGAACTGACGCGAATCGACGAACAGCCTCTTCCTTTCGAGCGCGCGGAGGTCAACGTCGACTTCAAGCGGCTCGAGGGGAGCGCTTACGATATGACATTTGTGGGCAAGTACACCTTCAAGAACCCGGGGGCAGAGACGGCGTCAGCGCGGTTCGACTTCCCACTACCTAGCGCGGGGACGATCCGGGAGATTTCGGCGACGATCGACGGACAGCCGATCCCGGAGCCAGAAACACAAGGGCGCTATATGTGGGAGGGCGACCTGGGTGGGGGAGAGTCAAAGACGGCAACGGTTCAATACCGCGTGGTCGGCTCAAGGAATTGGAGTTACGACTTCGGTTCGAGCAGACGACGTGCCGACGAGTTATCGCTGACCGTCAACGCCGGCGGCCCAGCACGGTTCCTTCGCGGGAGTCTCGAGCCGACGAGCCAGGACGGTGAGACGGTGAAATGGGATCTTTCCCACGTGATCAGCAACCAGCAGATCGCGCTGATATTTCCGCCAGACACTCTGGTGCGTGAGAGTTTCCTTCGGTCGCTCGTTTCGCTCCGTTACGTGCTGGCAGCGCTCGTCATCGGTCTTTCGCTGCTCGTGTTGGTGGGCGAGAAGAAGTTCGATCCAGTGCGAGCGGGCGTAGCAACGGTGCTGTTGACGTTCGGCTTCGGGGCGGCGACCGTGGCGGCGCAATATGTTGCGCCACTGATAGCGTTGACTGTGCTTCCAGTGCTGGCAGCGCTGGCGGCTGTGCGTGTCATGGGAACGAATAGGTGGCTGTTCGCCGTCGCCCTGGGGCTGGTGCCTGCGGCGTTTCTGAGTGAAGGCAACACCGGAGCGTGGATGTTTCTGATTGTTCTTGTCGCGCTAGTGTCGTCGGGGGTTTTCTCGAAGTTCTTCGCTCGTGAGAAGGCGACCGCCTAGTCTATGCATCGACCATTGGTTCAGCGTTTCGCACAACAGGCATGGACGAACCCAAACACACTTGACTCACAGGTCACGGGATCGATGACACCTCTCCTGTTACGGCGTCGAAGCGACTATTGAGATCGCGCAGACGATCCATCGCACGGTAACATTCTTTCGGCGCGATGGAGGAGTCGAAGACGGGGACCCGCAGGCTCGCGGCGATCATGTTCACGGACATGGTCGGTTTCAGCGCACTCACGCAGAGGGACGAGGCACTGGCACTGAGGCTGCTGGGAGAGCACAACGACATTTTCCGGGAGGTTCTTGCGAAGTACGAGGGGAGGGAGGTCAAGTCGACTGGGGACGGGTTCCTGATCGAGTTCCCGAGCGCTCTGGAAGCAGTCAAATGCGCGATCGCGGTGCAGCAGGCGGTCCACGACCGCAACCTAGTCGAGGAGGACAAGATCGGCGTGCGGGTCGGGATCCACGTCGGGGACGTGGTGAGCCGCGACGGCGACATCTTCGGCGACGGGGTGAACATCGCCTCGCGGATCGAGCCGCTCGCGGATTCAGGCGGAATCTGCGTCTCGAACGCCGTCGCCGAACAGGTTGAGAACAAGATCTCGAACCCGCTCGCATCGATCGGCAAGGCAGACTTGAAGCACATCGATGTGCCGATGGAGGTTCACAAGGTCTACATGCCGTGGGAGAGCGGGGCTCCGGCCAAGAGGCGAAGAAAGAAGCGCAGGCTCCTGCCGTGGCCTGTCGCCACGGTCGTAGTCGCAGGACTCGCCGTTGGCGGTTGGATGCTGATCGGTCCGATGATCAATCCACCCATGACAGAGGCTCAAAAGCTCATGAACCACGCGGTGGAACTGGTCAAAGACCCGATGGCGAACCGCGACAGCTACATGAGTGCGCTCGACCTGAGCCAGCGGGCGGTCAATCTCGAGCCATTGAACGGCAGGTCGTTCGCGATAGCCGCACAGATCGCGTTCAAGACCATGGAACTCTACGACGACGAGGAGAGGCCTGAAATGGCAGAGCAGGCCAAGGGCTACGTCGCACGCGCGAAGCAGTTCGCCCCAGACTCGGTCGAGACCGGGCTCGCCACCTACTACTTAGAGAGGTTTGAGCACGACCCAGATGCGAGGTTGCACCTGCTCAAGCTGCGCGACAGATTTCCGAAGGAGCCTCGGATTGCCGAAGACCTCGCAAGAGAGGCGCTGGCCCGGCTCGACAAGCGCAAACCGGACTTCACAGAGTTCGAAAAGTGGCGCGCCGAGGTCAGGGAGATGGGGGGAAACGAGTACCGGATTCTGGTATGGAAGGCCTACCAGATGTACTTGGACAGCCACGTTCGCCTCGCGCTTCAAGCGGCCGATGAGTCGCTGGCATGTAGGGAGAACACGGACGCGTACATGGTGAAGTTGGCGACGCTCACCATGGGTCTGGAGGACTTCAAGCGGGCCGAGGAGCTTCTCCCTCAAATCCCGGACAGCATGAGGCAAGACGACGGAACCGTGTACATCATGTACAGAAACTACTATTGGTCAGGGCAGTACCAGAAGGCGATCGACGAGCTTGCCAACTTCGGCAGGCCGTTTGTACGTCCGGGCAACGCAATCGTTCCGATCGACTACCTGAGGGGTCAGGCGTATGGGAAGCTGGGAGCGGACAGCATCGCAAAGCGGTCGTACGAGGCTGCGCTCGCGGCTGTCGACAAGCGGCTGAAGGACGCGCCGAACGACCGCCTCCTCCTGACTGCGAAGGCTCTGGCCCTGTTCAAGCTGGGCAGGCGCGAAGAGGCGATGCCGGTTGGGCAGGCGGCGAAGGAGCTTTGGAAGCGGACGTACACGGCGCTGGACATGGCGATGGGGCACTACAAGGAAGTCTTGGACGCGCTCCACGATAGGATCGTCGACCGCGGGGACTTCGGGCTGCTGCAGTTCACCGAGGCGAAGTACGCGCCGTACTTCGACCCGATCCGCAACGACCCGAGGTTCAAGAAGATCATGAAGGCCGGCGAGGAGTGGATGAACGAGGAGAAGTCGAACTAACTTAGCTGCGGAGACTCGCTCGGAGTTTAGGCTGGGGCCTCAAATGGCTATTCACTTGCTCGGACGATCAGATATACTTACGTCTACATGTCTGCTGACTGGCTGATCGTGCGCGGGGCTCGCGGGCACAACCTCAAGGACATCGATGTAGCGATCCCCTTGGGCCTGTTCGTCTGCGTCACTGGGGTCAGCGGAAGTGGCAAGTCGACCCTGGTTCAGGACACGCTCTTCCCCCGCCTGATGTACGAGGTCTACGGCACGCGGGCGGTGTGGCAGGACCATGGATCACTCGAGGGGGCCGACCAGTTCGACAAGGTAATCGACATCGACCAGTCGCCGATCGGACGCACACCCAGGTCGAACCCCGCGACGTACACGGGCACGTTTGACATGATCCGGTCGCTGTTCGCTATGACGCCGGACGCAAAGATGCGTGGATATAGCCCTGGGCGGTTTTCCTTCAATGTCAAGGGTGGTCGCTGCGAGGCTTGCAAGGGGGACGGGATCATCAAGATCGAGATGCACTTCTTGCCGGACGTCTATGTGCCGTGCGAGGTGTGCAAGGGCAAGCGCTACAACCGCGAGACGCTGGAGGTTCGTTACAAGGGGAAGAACATCAGCGATGTACTGGAGATGACGATCGAAGAGGCCTGTGCGTTCTTCCAACCAATCGGGAAGATCTTTCGCAAACTCGAGACGCTGGAGCAGGTCGGGCTCGGTTATCTGCGCATGGGGCAGCCAGCGACGACGCTCTCTGGAGGCGAAGCGCAGCGCGTGAAACTTGCTACGGAGCTTTCCAAGCGCGCGACCGGATCGACGATGTACATCTTGGACGAGCCGACGACCGGTTTGCACTTCGAAGATGTTCGGAAACTGCTTGGCGTGCTGCACGACCTGGTAGACAAAGGGAACACGGTGCTTGTGATCGAGCACAACCTGGACGTGATCAAGACGGCAGACTGGGTGATAGACCTGGGGCCGGAGGGCGGCGACGCGGGCGGCTCCGTCGTTGCGCAGGGGACTCCCGAGGAGATAGCGAAGGTGAAGGCTTCGCACACCGGTGAGTTCTTGAAGGACGTGCTCTGCCGCTAGCGTCATGAGAGCCCGACTTCGCTCCTAAGGAATCTGACGAACGCGTCGTCCAATCGCATGTCGGACATTCCCTGGACGAACAAGAACTGTCCTTGTGGATTCACTTCGAGCCAGACAGCGTCGCCTTTT
>DATLWQ010000118.1:0-5058 GCA_035576225.1 Fimbriimonadaceae bacterium
GCTGCGCGACGCGGGGCTAAAGGTGCAGGACGTCAGCGACGTCACCGGTTTTCCTGAGATGCTCGACGGCCGCGTCAAGACGCTGCACCCGATGATCCACGGCGGACTGCTCGGCGACCGCACGAACGCATCGCACAAAGAGCAGATGCAGAAGCACGGAATTGCAGGCATCGATCTCCTGTGCGTCAACCTCTACCAGTTCGAGAAGACCGTCACAGGCGATCACGATCTTGAGCAGGCGATCGAGAGCATCGACATCGGTGGGCCCGCGATGGTCCGCGCAGGAGCGAAGAACCACAACAACGTCGCAGTCGTCGTCGACCCGTGCGACTATGACGACGTGATCGGTGCGATCAAAGGCGGAACATTGAAAGAGAGGAGCCTTTCGCTCGCAGCAAAGGCGTTTCGCCACACCGCTTACTACGACTCGGTCGTCTCGCGATATCTGACAGGCGTCGCGGGCGCAGACCCATTGACGGAGACGGCGACGATGGGCTACAGGCGGAAACAAGAAATGCGCTATGGCGAAAACCCCCACCAGAGCGCGGCGCTCTATACGGATCCGTTGCAGAAGGGCGGCGTCGCGCACGCCCGACAACTTTGGGGCAAGGAACTAAGTTACAACAACCTGCTAGACAGCGACGCCGCGTGGGAACTCGTCTGCGACCTTCCCGAGGGAGCGTGCGCGGTCATCAAGCATGGCAACCCGTGCGGCGCGGCAGTCGGCCCGACGCTCGGCGAAAGTTTCCGGCTAGCCAGGGCCTCCGATCCTATTTCTGCCTTCGGCGGAATCGCCGTCTTCCACGGTGCGGTCGACCTGGCGACCGCCGAAGCGATGACCGAAAAGGGCAACTTTCTCGAAGTAGTCATAGCCACATCGTTCTCAGAAGAGGCTCAGAAGGTCTTCCAGGAGCGTAAAGGCTGGGGCCAGTCGGTCAGGCTGCTCGAAGCGCCTATCTCCGCCCGAGATTCCTACCTCGCTGTGCGGAGCGTTCGAGGCGGGGCCCTCCTCCAGGACTCCGACGAGGATCCGGGCGGCGAGTGGAGCGTCGTGACGGAGAGGAAGCCGTCCGAAGACCAGATGGCCGCCGCGAGGTTCGCGTGGAGCGTCATCCCCCACGTCAAGTCCAACGCCATTGTGGTCTGTGCCAAGAACCGCCTTCTGGGAGTCGGGGCTGGTCAAATGAACAGGGTCCAGTCAGTCCGACTCGCCCTCGCGCAGGCGGGCGAGGGGGCCATGGGCGCGGTGCTGGCCAGCGACGCCTTCTTCCCGTTCCCAGACAGCATCGAGACGGCCGCCGAGGCAGGGATCTCCTGCGTCATCCAGCCTGGGGGAAGCAAGAAGGACGACGAAGTGATTGCTGCGGCAGACAGATTGTGTATCTCGATGGTAACGACTGGCGTCAGACACTTCAGACACTAGTCCGAATCTGCTATCATTTAAGCAGCCAGGAGCGTAGATTTGAAGAACCAGAACGACTTGATCGTTGCAGGCGCCATCCTTCTCGTATGCATCGGCGTCGCGCTCGTATTTATGCTGGAACAGCGCAAACCGTTCAAGCCCGCCCCTCCCGAGCAGGTCGTGACGACTGAGGCGGTCCCCACGGGCGCCACCGTAGTCTACGGTAACTCGTTGCCTGGCGCTTCGCCGAACGCAGCGGCCGGGGTTGCGGGCGGCAGCGGCCAACGACGGGGCAGCGGCCCGGCGGTCGCTGGTGCTGGCGGAGGGTAGTTCGACCGGCCCAGGTTCCCGCGATTCGGCCGCGCATCGTGGGCCGCTTGGCATCAAGAAGCGACCTCGCGTGGCCGATAGAGAAACATAGACGTGCTGCAAGGAAGCAATCGACAACGGTCTGGCGGTGTTTGGTCTGGACGTCGTGGGCATCCCGTTCGGTCGCGGCCGCAGCGGGAGGTCTCCTGATGGCGCGCAACGGGCACTCAGGTCTGTTCAGGGGGCTCCTTCAGAAACTCAGTCTTGACGTCGGCATCGACCTCGGCACGGCCAATACCGTCGTCTACGTCGCGGGAAAGGGCATCCAGATCAGGCAGCCCAGCGTCGTCGCAGTCAACAAAGACACCGGCAAGGTACTCAAGGTAGGGGAGGAGGCCAAGCGAATGCTTGGTCGTACGCCGGCCAACATCGTCGCCATCCGTCCGCTCAAGGACGGGGTCATCGCCGACTACGACCAGACCCTAGAGATGATCAAAGAGTTCGTCCGCCTCGCACGAAAGAACCACGGTTTTGCGCTCTACAACACCGTCGTCGTCGGAATCCCGAGCGGCGTTACAGAGGTCGAGCGGGACGCCGTCCTCGACGCCTGCAAGAAGGCGGGCGCGCACCAGGCCTATGTCATCGAAGAGCCGATGGCGGCGGCGATCGGAGCGGGCCTTCCCATCGGGGAGCCGGTGGGCTCCATGGTCGTCGACATCGGTGGCGGCACGACGGAGGTCGCAGTCATCTCGCTGGCCGGCATAGTCCACGCACGATCCATCCGCGTCGCGGGCGACGAGATCGACGAAGCGATCGCTGCCTACGTCCGGCGCGCCTACAACCTCTTCATCGGTGAGCGCACCGCCGAGCAGATCAAGATCGACATCGGGAGCGCGTTCCCACTTGAAGAGGAACTCTCTATGCCGGTCAAAGGGCGCGACCTGGTGACAGGCTTGCCGCGGAGCGCCGAACTCACAAGCGAGGAGATCAGGGTCGCGATCCAGGAACCGCTCAGCGAGATCGTCGAGGCCGTCAAACTGACGCTCGAGGCGACTCCGCCGGAACTGGCGGCCGACTGCATGAACAACGGCATCGTCGTCGCAGGGGGAGGAGCGCTGCTGCGCGGGATCGACCGCCTGATCGCCGAGGAGACCGGCATGATCGTCCACGTCGCGAAGGACCCGCTGAGTTGCGTCGCCATCGGAACGGGAAGGATGTTGGACATGATCCACGACGACCCGACGATGCGCAGAATTCTTGAGAGGGCATCGAGGACCTGAGGGACACAAAGCGCACCGACTGGATGATTCTGATCGGGCTCCTTATAGTGGGGTTCGTGTTAGGCCAAGTCCAGACGGTGGCACGGAACAACGGACGTCCCGACTTCGTCTCTCGCGCCATGCAGGCCGTCGTCATGCCGCCGGCACGAGTGATGCAGTGGGGCCTCGGCGTTGCGGATGACTTTTGGGTCGGCGTGCGCGATTCGCACTCCCTCCGCTTGGAGAACGAACGACTGCGTGCGCTCGCCGACAGCGCCAAGCGGTACCAAGAGAACATCGACCGCCTGACGGCGCGCCTCGAGTCCATGAGCCGCGAAGTCGGCTACGTCCCTCCTCCTCCCCGCACCAAGGTGTTCGCCCGCGTCGTCGGACTGTTCCGATTTCAGAACAGGGCCACTCTTGATCGCGGGTCGGAGAGCGGCATCAAGCCGCAGATGCCGGTGGTGGCGGCCAACGGCCTCTTCGGGGTCGTTGATACGGTAAGCAAGGGGTCGTGCCAGGTGCTGCTGATCACTTCTCCCTCGATCCGCGTCGCTGCAAAGGTTCTGAGCGCCAAGGAGGTGCCTGCGATTGCGCGCGGTGAAACGTCTGTCCGGCTTGCGCTCGACATGCTCGAATCGGACGAGATCCACACCGGAGACTTCGTCGTCACCTCGGGCTATTCTACGACGACCCCCGCGGGGATTCCGATTGGGACGGTGGTCGAGGCGCGCGACGACCCGAGGTTCGGGACCAAGCGGGTCTTTGTCCTGCCTAACGTCCAGATCGGCGAGGTCCACGAGGTGTTCGTGCTCAAATGAGCCGAATTCGGCCCTACTTGGTCTTTGCCGCATGGTTTTGGATCGTAGCCGCCCTGCAGCAGACCCTCGGTACGCGAGCCATGATCGGATCGGCCTCGCCGGACTTCCTGCTTACTCTGGGCCTGGTCGCGGCGGTCATGTACCCACCGCGGATCGCATGCCTGCTGGGATTCACGGCCGGCGTCCTCCACGGCGGGATTGCGGGCGCCGACCTGTCGGGACTGGCCATCTCCCGAACCCTCGCCTGCTTCGGAGCCGGCTTCGTCAGCAGGCTCGACCTCGAGATCAAACCGGTCTATGTGGCGCTCGTCGTATTCGCGGGCACCCTGGCCGCCCAAGTCATGATGATGGTGCCGGCCCCCCCTCCCGCGGCATGGGTCTACGTCCGGGATACACTCTTTGGCGCGATGTACAATGCCGCGTTGGCACTACCTGTGTACTTGCTACTGCGTCGGAGCCTCCGGCATAGGATGAACTGAATCCATGAGCGAACAAGAGAACGTCTTGGAAATGGCGCGGCGCCAACTGGCCCTCGCCTCGCGTCACCTCGATCTAGACGACGGCCTTCACGCCGCCCTTGCAAAGCCAAAGAGGCAGGTCACCGTCAACTTCCCCGTGGTCATGGACAATGGCCATGTGCAGGTTTTCGAGGGCTTTCGCGTGCAGCACAACGCGAGCCGCGGCCCCACCAAGGGAGGCATCCGCTACCATCACGACGTAGACCTTGACGAGACCACCGCTCTCGCCATGTGGATGACCTGGAAGTGCGCAGTGGTCAACATCCCTTACGGCGGGGCGAAGGGAGGCGTACGCGTCGACGTCAAGCGGCTCAGCAAGCGCGAACTTGAGAAACTGACCCGGCGCTTCGTCACGGAGATCACCGGCATCCTCGGGGAGCGAAGTGACATCCCCGCTCCAGACATCGGCACGAACGCGACAGTCATGTCCTGGATCATGGACACTTTCTCGATGCACGCCGGCTACACAGTCCCCGGCGTGGTCACCGGCAAACCCATCGAGCTCGGCGGTTCGGAGGGACGGGTCGAGGCCACGGGCCGCGGAGTCGTAGTCTCGATGGAGGAGGCTGCCAAGCTCATCAACCTAGATCTGGGTAGTGCAACAATCGCGGTTCAAGGTTTCGGTAACGTAGGATCTGTCGCGGCCCGACTTGCACACGACCTTGGTGCTACGGTCGTCGCGGTGAGCGATGCCAAGGGCGGTATCTACAACCCCAAGGGCCTGCCCATCCACGACCTTTACTATCGGT
>DATLWQ010000119.1:0-2124 GCA_035576225.1 Fimbriimonadaceae bacterium
CACTGGCGGCTTCGAGATCACGCCGGTCCAGGGGGCGTCGTTTCGGTTCCTATACCGTCAGAACCAGGTTCTGTTCGGCTTTCGTGTTGAGAAGCGGTTTTGACGTCGAGCCCGGCTTTGTGGCACGCTTCGACGATCTCACGCTCCAGCCTTTCGGAGAACGCCGTTCGGCCTCCGACCTCCTCGAACTTAAACGGCTTGCCGAACACGATCTTCAACCGAGAGAACCGTGGCAGTTTCGCGCCTTTGGGCAGGATCTTGTGCGTGCCGCAGATCCCTACGGGCACCACCGACGCGCCCGTCTTCTGAGCGAGCAGAGCCACGCCAGCCTGCATCGGTAGCAGAGTCTTTCCATCGCCGCGCGTCCCCTCCGGGAACAGGATCAGCGTGCTGCCGTCGTTGAGTTCCGAGAGCGCCAGACGCACCGCCGAGGTGTCGCCCTTGCCCCGCTTGACCGGATAGGCGTTGAGGCTCCGGATCAGCGGCCCGAACACGGGAGGCTTGAACAGTTCCTCCTTTGCCATGAACACCACGACACGCGGCGAAGCGCACGACACCACCGGCGGGTCGAAGAACGAGACGTGGTTGGGAGAGAGGATCACCGGGCCGATCTTAGGCACTTTCTCTGCACCGACGACGCGCATTCCGCCCGTGAAAAACCGAATCAACAAGTGCCGGGCGATCCACCGGATGAAGCGGTACCACGTCGTGCGCTCCTTGGCCACTCAATGATTATGCCCGTACCGGTCGCGCGTCAGACGGCTGAGGGCCCCGCAGGTCTACAGGGAAAAACGCGGCCACCTGCCGAGGTCCGCGCGGCCCTCGCAGACGTCCGCCATCAATCGCCCGACCCAGGGCCCGAACTTAAACCCGTGTCCGCTGCACGGGCTCGCGACCACCGTCCGCTCGTCGATCATGCCAAAGCGGAAGTCCTCGTCCTTCGTGCGCGTATAGAGGCACGTCGTCGGCTCGACGATCTTCGCGTCCGGCATCTCCAGCCGCCGGGCACAGAAGTCGCGGATGACGTCGAGTGCCGCAGGGTCGGGCCCGCCGCGCGGCGCGTCCGGGTCGATCTCGCGCAACAGGTCATGGCAACCGATCTTGAAAGACGTTCGCCTCTCCTCGTTCGGGAATCCGTACACCTGCCCCTTGCGCGCCTCGATGAACACTGGGCCCTCGTACGCCCCCTCGATGTACGCGAACGTCGCCTGCCGCACAGAGACAGGCACGTCGGCAAAGTCGCGCACCCACGCCCCGGCAGTCACCACCACGCGGTCGAACTCACGAAGTTCACCAAGCGACTCCACCTTGTGGTGGACGAACTTTGCGCCGTTCTTCGTCGCCGTGTCGCGCACGGTCTTCAGCACAGTCGGTGCGTGCACCCAACCCGCCTCCGGCGTGAACACGCCCACGTCGTCGTCGGCGAACGCAAAAGGAGTCTCCCCCTCGCGCTTGGTCTCGAACGGAACGCCGAGTCGCTCAAGCGCCTCCATCTGATCTGTGATCTCCGGGTCTCGATCGTTGCCCAGGTAGAGCAAACCGACCTCGTGCAAGAACGGCCCCTCGCTCTCCTTCTCGATCTCGTGCCACAGCGGGTAGCCGTCGAGCAGCAGTTCCGTGTAGAAGCCGTCGGGGTAAGCCTTGCGCACGATCCGCGATTCGCCGTGGGAAGAACCGAGCGTGTGACCGAACTCGAACTGCTCGAACCCCGTCACCTCGTGCCCACGAAGCGCCAACTCCCGCGCCGAGCACGAACCCATCAGCCCACAGCCCACAATCGCGACCTTCATTACGACAATGATGCCCGATGCGGTCGCTCTGTCATTCAAACACCCCTCTAGGCGGGAACAGCGCCAGAGCCGCCGCGCCAAAGAGACGCGCGTCATGCAAGGCTGCCAAATTATGCAAATACTCCCGTTTCTTAGACTACACTGACTACGTCGGCAAAAGGTCGGAATTGGAACACTCTAGAGCCACTCTGAAAAGCACTATCGCATTCGTAGCCGTCATCGGTGCGGCGTTCTTGCTCACCGGATGCAAGCAAAGCGGGCAAACAGCGCTTGCCGACCGTCACAGGGCAGAGTCTATCTACACCTTCGACTGGCCGTTCAAGCAGGAGCGGCA
>DATLWQ010000120.1:0-2030 GCA_035576225.1 Fimbriimonadaceae bacterium
ATCGAGAGGAACGTCGTCGGCAACAAGACGACCTTCGACCTCATCCTCATCGACAACTCGAACAGCCTCGAATCGCGCATGAGGACGATGCTCCTGGCCAACTCGGACGGCACCAAGGGATTCATGCTGAAGGAGGTCAACGGCCCGACGCTCGGCTCGATCCTTCCAGACTTTCGCACGTACCCCGCCAGTTCGATCAAGGTGCTGGAGCACTACTACTGGTCGTCCAGGGTCTACGGTGACGTCGATCCGCTGGCATCGGTGCCGATCTACACCAACTGGAAGAGCGACACGCACAACGCCAACCAGATCGACTACTACCTCTCCTATCAGCAGGTGACGCAATTCATGATGTGGAACTCGGGCAACACCTCCGCCAACTCGCTCATGGACTGGGCGGGCAACGGCAACGGAGTCCTTGGTCGCAAGAACATCAACGAGTTCGGGTGGAACGTGCTCGGCCTGACTGACGACATCAACCTGCACCACCACATGGCGACTGGCGACGTCAAGAACGACCCCCACAACATCTTCACGATGCGCCAGATCACGAACCTGTATGAGGACTACGGTAACGGCGTCGGCCTATCTCTGGCCCAGCGCGTCTGGATGCACGACAACATGCTCAACGAGACCGGAGTCGTAAGCGACGCCTTCGGCGGTGGCGTGCACAACGTGATGTACCAGGAAGGCGCAAAGATCGGCATGTCGAAGGCCGAGGTCGACGCCGTGTTCCAGAACGTCATCTTAGTCTGGAAGCCCGGAAGCGTTACAGGCTATATTTCGGCGGCCGGGTGGATCCAACTACCTTTCAAGACGCAGAACGGCGTCGTCTACCGCCAGTTCGCGCTCGGCGCGTTCATCGACGACTTCTCGTTCGCAGCCTCGATGGACATGAGCGGCAAGTTCCTGCCCGAGATCCTCCGCGACACAGTGGCAGAGATGCTCGACACCTGGAAGTAGGCTTGCCGCTTTCGTAATGCCAAGCAGGGCGGCCGGATTCGGCCGCCCTGCTTGCTGTGGCCTGATGTAAAATGTGGCAGATGCGAAGGACAGATTTGCAGGATACGTCGCGAGACGCCTACGTGCAGTATCTGGCGTTGCTTCGTACAATGTCGCCGAGCGAAAAGATCCAAAGAGCGATCGCCCTGAGTGGGCTAGCGCGCGGACTGAGGGAGAAAGGAGATTCTTGGAAGACAGCCTCCGAACCGCGTTCGAAGACTTCCTAGGCGCCTGCACGGAGTGTTCCATCGCTCCCATAGTTGGGGGATCGCTGGCTTCTTCCGCCTGGGGCGAGCCACGTGCTACAAACGATATTGACGTAATGGTCGAGTCTGGCGACGATATCCCCTGCCTGGTCGATCGGTTGCGCGAGAGGTTTGTTGTTCCCCAGGATCCGCCTTCCGAAATGGCTAGCGAACCTGGATGGCCGCGGTCGTTTCAAGCCCTGCACAGGGAATCGATCTTCAAAATTGATGTCTTTTGGATGCAGGCTGATGACTTCAGTGCGTGGGAGGCGAGGACTGCGCGGTTGTTGGAGTTCTTCCCGGGACTGCAAGCAAAGTTTCTTGCTCCTGAAGCGATCGCGCTCGAAAAACTGCGATGGTACGATGCGGGACGGCGCAAGAGCGATCGGCAGTGGAACGATGTTTTGAGACTGATTGAGTCGCAGGCAGAGGCGTTCGACAGGAGCGCGTTCACGCAGTGGGCGCAAACGTTGCGGCTGGCCGAACTCGCCGCTGAGGCCATCTCTGAATCTCAGGTTTGACCCGCTGTCAAGACAACTTCGCCCCATACCGGAACAACGGTGACGCCGCTAGCGTCTCAAGGGACAGCACCGAAGTGGAGGACACGCGGCGATTGCCAAGGGCGATCGAACTGAACAAACGAAGAAAAACGGGAGGAAAACGGAAACACTAAACGGGAGGAAACGGGAGCGAAAACGGGAAGAAACGGGAGAATTAAAGGATTACCCAAGCCTTGGCCTCCCAACAGCCGGACTCAACGGCGGGCGAACGGCGCGTTAGCCC
>DATLWQ010000121.1:0-4851 GCA_035576225.1 Fimbriimonadaceae bacterium
CCTCGGTCACTCCGTTTCCTGCGGGCGTCCACTTGAGGATGAAATCGCGGTTAGGAATCTCGTCCTTGCGGGCGAGGGTGATGTCGTAGCGCCCGGCGCTCAGTTTGTTGATGTTGATCGCGTGCAGTGTCGATCCGACCTGCTTGAGCGAAGTGCCCGCGTTGAGATGGACCGTCAGCGCGACGTCGGTGCCGGTGCGCATCCCGTGATAGACGATCGGCGGCGTGATGCTGTCGGGGTCGGGCGCGTGCATCGCGTTGCGCGGCCCTACGACCATCGGGAAGTCGAACTCGTACTGGCCGTCCTCGTACTTGAGGAGGCTGATATAACTGATCTCCACTTCGACGACGGCGCCCGGGGCGACGTTGGCGATCGACTGCGTGAAGATGTTCGGCCGCTCCTGGTCGAGCAGCGCCGCGGTCTGGCCGGCGGCCCTGGCGGACTCGTAGATCGCCCGCGCTTCGCCCCTTGGCTTGATCTCGCCCTCGACGACCCTGTCGCCGATCTTGATGCGCATGCGGTCGACCGAAGCATCGGCCGGAAGAGGGAAGGTGTAGATCGCCTCGATCGGGTCGCGGCTCGGGTTCATGAAGGTCTGGACGACCGTGACCCGGGACGCCATGCCCGCGACGTCGGCCTCCACCTGTGTGAACTGCAGGGGGCACTCGATCGGAGGCATCCCCTCCTGTCCTATCCCCGTCAGTCGTCCGCAATTCGCCAGCGGTCCGGCGCTCTGCCCTTGAAACGCTACAGCAAGCAACAAGATTGAAACCAATTTCTCCGGCCTCCAAGGAGTTGGACTTTTAGGAGGGGTCCATCGTTACGGAACAAATGGGGGAGACAAGGACCAGCGGTTATATCCGCTCTTCTTTGCGCTCCGAAATGCGCTGGATGTAGAAGGCGACGAGGGGAACCATGCCGTACTCGAAGATTGCCCAATCGCCCTTGAATGCGCGATGAAACATGAATGCCATGCCAAGAGCGATCGCCCAATATCCGAAGCGACCCATGCCGGGATTATACGGTGCGCGAAGGCGGCGGGACGTCGAACAAAGTGGTGGAGCCTACGGGATTCGAACCCGCGACCTCTTCCATGCCATGGAAGCGCTCTCCCAACTGAGCTAAGGCCCCACGGGATAGGAATGATACCTGGCAAGTCCCTCCACCTTTCAGACGCATAGGGATGGTCTAAACTCGGGCGTGCTCCTGGCCCTGTGTCTGCTCTCGCTCGCTTCGGCCGAAAATCCCCTCACGATCCCGCCTGAGATTGCGCTCTCCGTCGCCCCGCCACAGACGGACGTTCCCTCGGAGTTCGCCCCGATGCCGGGCATCTATCACAAGGACTGGATCGACCTGAACAAGAACGGCAGGAAGGACGTCTACGAGGACCGCACCAAGCCGGTCGACGCGCGCGTGGAAGACTTGCTCAGGCGGATGACGCTCGAAGAGAAGACGTGCCAACTCGCCACGCTCTATGGCTGGAGGGCGGTGCTGAAGGACCAACTGCCGACCAAGGAGTGGAAGCAGGAGATTTGGAAGGACGGCATCGCCAACATCGATGAACAACTCAACAGCAAGTGGGGAAGCGAAAACGACACGACCTACTTTTGGCCGCCGAGTAGGCACGCGGCGGCGCTGAACGAGATCCAGCGCTTCTTTATCGAGCAGACGCGGCTCGGAGTGCCGTGCGACTTCACAAACGAAGGCATACAGGGATGCGCGTCTTATGCGGCGACGCACTTTCCTGTGCCGACGGGCATGGGTGCGACGTGGGACGTCGACCTCGTACACCAAGAGGGCGTGATCACGGGCATGGAGAACCGGCTGCTCGGTTTTACCAACGTCTACGCACCGATCCTGGACTGCGTGCGCGACCAGCGCTGGGGGAGATCTGAGGAGTCGTTCAGCGAGAGCCCGTTCCTGCTCGCGCGGATGGGGGTCGCGCTCGCCAGCGGCATCCAGGCGAACGGCAGCGCTTCGACCGCGAAGCACTTCGCGGTCTACAGTTTTAATAAGGGCGCGCGCGAGGGGTATTCGCGCACCGACCCCGAAGTGGCGTGGCGCATGGTGGAGGAGATCGCGCTCAAATCGTTCCGCGACGTCGTGCGCGAGGCGCACATCCTCGGTGTGATGGCGAGTTACAACGACTACGACGGAGTGCCGGTCGCTGCGAGCCACAAGTTTCTCACCGACATCCTGCGGAAGGAGTACGGGTTTCGCGGCTACGTGGTCTCGGACAGTGACGCAGTGGAGTACGTGTACAGCAAGCACCACGTCGCCGCGACGTATGCCGAGGCGGTCGCAGACGTGGTGAACGCGGGGCTCAACGTGCGCACGACCTTTACTCCGCCGCAGGACTTCATTCTGCCGCTGCGCGAGGACGTCAAGAACGGGTCGGTCTCGATGAAGGTTCTGGACGACCGCGTGCGCGACGTTCTGCGCGTGAAGTTCTGGATGGGGCTCTTCGATACGCCTTATCGCGCTGACCTCGCACGAGCGGACCAGATCGTCGCCGGCAAGGCGCACCAGGACGTCGCGATGCGCGCATCGCAGGAGTCGGTGATTCTTCTGAAGAACAACTCAGCCTTGCCTCTGCCCGCAACTGGTGGGACGATTGCGGTGATTGGGCCGAACGCGACCAACACCGACTGGGCGCACAAGGCTTACGGGCCGATGCATGAGGACTCCCCGAACGTGCTTGACTGCATCAAGGAAGTCGGTGCGGGTCGACTGATCCTCTACGGGCAGGGCTGCACGGTCACGACGAAAGACTTCCCGAACGACGAACTGTATCCGCACGACCTCACCGCGGACGAGCAGGCAAAGATCGACGAGGCGGTAGAGACGGCGAAGAAGGCGGACGTCGTGATCCTCGTGCTTGGTGAGAACAACCGCACGAGCGGCGAAAGCCGCACGCGATCGAGCCTCGACCTTCCCGGCAGACAACGCATTCTCGCACGCGCCGTTGCGAAGACCGGAAAACCGATCATCGCGGTCGTGATCGCCGGGAGAGCGCTGAGCATCAACTGGCTTCAGGACAATGCGAACGCGATCCTTTACGCGTTCGCGCCTGGCGCGCACGGCGGACTGGCGATCGCGCAGACGCTCTTCGGTCTCAACAACCCGAGCGGCAAACTACCGGTCACGGTGCCCAAGTCGGTCGGGCAGATCCCGCTGAACTTTCCGACCAAGCCCGCCGCGAACGACGAGGGCCTGCGCAATCCGAGCGCGGTGGCCGGCCCGCTCTACCCGTTTGGATTTGGTCTCAGTTACTCGAAGTTCGAGTATTCGGACCTCACGGTCTTGACGCCGACGGTTAAGCCAGGGCAGGACGTAACCGCGCGCTTTAAAATCCACAATTCGAGCCAGGTGCCCGGCACCGAGGTCGCCGAGGTTTACTTCCACCAGGTCGTCGCGAGCGTGACGACCTACGAGCGGCGCCTCGGTGGGTTTGCGCGCGTGGCTCTCCGGCCGGGCGCGACACGCGAAGTCACGGTGACGATTCCGGGCAAAGAACTCGCGATCCTCGACAGGAACATGAAGTGGACGGTCGAGCCGGGAGAGTTCCAGGTCTTCGTCGGTGCGTCCTCGGTCGACACGCCGCTTCGCGCTACGTTCCGAGTCGTGCGCTAGCCGGCGAACGTGGTTGGAACAGAGCGAACTCCGCACGGGACGCCGACATTGTGCAAGAATCGATCCATGTCCAACGAACTCACGCGCAGGGAAGTGATCAAGGGTGCCGCAGCCGTTGCGGTCGGCGCGACTCTGGCCTCCCAGGTCAAGGCGACAGAAGGGTCGTACTGGCAGACGACGAACCGGCTGAGGTTCGGGATCATCGGCGCGGGAGGGAAGGGCTGGAGCGGTATGGAACTCGCCGCTGCAGAAGGGGACATCGTCGCGCTCTGTGACGTCGACGTGAACAACCGGCTGAAGGCGATGGCGCAGCACCCCAACGCCGCGTCGTTCCAGGACTACCGCAAGATGCTGGACCTGATGCACGACGAGATCGACGCCGTCGTGATCAGCATTCCCGACCACCACCACTATCCGGCTTCGATGATCGCGATGGGCTACGGCCTCCACTCTTATACGGAGAAGCCGCTTGCGCGCACGGTGTGGGAGATCCGCAGGATGGCCGAACTCGCGCGCAAGAAGGGCGTCGCGACGCAGATGGGGAACCAGAGCACGGCGAACACGCCGATGCGCAAGGTCGCGAAGGTGATCCGGCAGGGGCACTTCGGCCAGGCAAAGGAGGTCCACGTTTGGACGGACCGTCCTTCGGGGTGGTGGCCGCAGGGAGTCGAGCGGCCTGCTCCCGCCGACCCGCCCAAGACGCTCGACTGGAACATCTGGCTGGGCCCGCGCCCAGAGCGGCCGTACGCGCCGGGCTATCACCCGTTCGCGTGGCGAGGCTGGTGGGACTTCGGCACGGGCGCGCTGGGCGACATGGGCTGCCACATCTTTAACATGCCGTTCATGGCGCTCGACCTGCGCGATCCGGAGTCGATCCAGGCGACGACGAGCGGACACAACCGCGACAGTTTCCCGCTCTGGTCGATCGTGAACTACCACTTCCCGAAGCGCGGCAGCCGCGGCCCAGTCGAACTCACTTGGTACGACGGCGGCAAGCGGCCCGACCCGAAACTCTGCCCGGACAAGACGTACGGCGGCAACGGCGTGATCGTGGTGTGCGAGAACGCGACGATCTACAGCCCGAACTCTGAGAACATGGAGTTCAGCATCGTCGGCGGCGGGGAGATCCCGGACGTCGAGGTCGAGGAGTCGCCCGGCCACATGGCGGAGTTCGCGCGCGCGGCGCGCGGCGGCGAGATGTGCGTCGGCAACTTCCCG
>DATLWQ010000122.1:0-2595 GCA_035576225.1 Fimbriimonadaceae bacterium
GCCGCTTCGAGTCCGTCGAGCACGTCCTCTGCGACTCCGCCGACCTCCTCTGAGAGTTCGCTCAACACGCGCTCTTCTTCCGCGCGCACCTTCGCCTCTGATTCGCGAAGGTCGTTTCCGATCTGCACGACCTCCTCCGGCTCGATGTAGACGGTCTGTCCGCTCGCGCTGGTGTCGTGCACGATTCCCTTGATCTTTCCTCGGTGCTCAGCCCTCAGCGGCACGACGTACCTTCCGCCGCGCTGTGTCACGATCGCGTCGCTCAGGTATTCGCGCCACTTGCCGCTCGCGTAGGACTGGACCTTTTCGGTCGCGCGCTGCGCGAGCGACGCCGATCGCTGCCGCGCTGCCCTTAAGTCGACACTCGCCTCGTCGCGCACCGTGCCGTCACCGTCCAGAGAAGCCAGGATGCGCGATTCGATCTTTTCCAGTTCTGGAAGCCTCTGGCCGAGCAGCCAAAGCGTCGGGCACGCCGATCGCCTCGCTTCCAGGACCTTGCGCGCCGCGCGCATCACGCGCATCGAGTCGCCCACGCGCCACAGCGTCGCGCCGTCCATCGCCGACATCTTTTGCGCGCGCCGCACCGCCTCCCCCAGATCGCCGATTCCGACGAGGGCAACAGAGGCGTCGTCGAGGAGCGCCTGAGCCTCCTTCGTCCGCCCGATCTCCCACCACACCTGCTCGTCGCCGTGCTCAGGTTCGATCTCGAGCGCCGCCTGGCGTCCAGCGGGCGTGTCGCAGAGCCCTGCCAGCCTCTCGCGCACTCGGTCGAACTCCAGTTTCTCCAGCGCGTGCATCGTCATGATTCTGACCCATGCGGCGCGGACGCGGGCGTAAACTGGGGGCATGGTCACGGCGCTCCTGCTCGCAACCGCACTCTCGTCACACACGCTTGTCGCGACGGACGATGTGTGGGTCTACCCCTACGCACAGGACCAGACCGGCGACCCGGTCATTCGGGCCTGGGGCGACGGCACCAACTCTGTAGGCGACATCGGCTCCTCAGACTTCACCTTCTCCTATAGCATCGTCCGGTTCGACCTCTCTGGCATCAAGGAGGACGCGTCGCACCTCAAGACCGCGCACCTCGTCCTCTACCACCAGGTCGATCCCGGTTTCACCAAGGAGGAGTCGGCGAAGAACCCGCTGGAAGCCCGTCTCGTCGACCCCGGAATCGACGAGAAGCGATGGACGTTCCAGATGGCAGGCGAGCACATGCCGGATCCAGGCGACGACGCGATCCTAGGAAAGGCACCTGGCGTGCCGAGCGTCGACGGTAAACCGTTCAAGATCGACATCGACCTGCTTTCGGGAAAGGCCGATCTGCGTAAGGCCATCGAAGGTAAGGACGCCGTCGCCTTCGCGCTCACGACCAAGATGGCACCGAACGGCCAGGGCGGTCCGATCTATGACATCCTCTCGCGCTCGGCCGAAGACCAGTACCGGCCGCGGCTCGTCCTGGCCTACGACGACTGAGGCCCGCGCAAGAGCCGCAGACCGTTGAGGATGACGAGCACGGTCGATCCTTCGTGTCCTACCACCGCGAGCGGCAGAATCAGGTTGCGCGTGGCGGGGAAGAGCGCGTCCCACAACAGTGAGCCGGTGAAAAGGAACACGATCACCCCTGCTCCAAAGTAAAGGTTTTGGCGGATGATCGTGTTGGTCATTCGCCCGAGCCGCACCAGCCGCGGCAAGAGGTCTAGACGGTCTTGCATCAAGACGACGTCGGCGGCGTTCAGAGCGACGTCGCTCCCAAGTCCGCCCATCGCAACGCCGACCCGTGCGCGCGCGAGGCTTGGCGCATCATTGATCCCGTCGCCCACCATCATCGTCACCGCACCTTTCTCCGCATACTCGGCGACGATGCGCTCCTTGTCTTGTGGAAGCAGGCCCGAGTGGACCGTGGTAAGCCCGACTCGCGAGGCGACGGCGGAGGCCGTCTGCGGCGTGTCGCCCGTCATCATCACGTGCTCAGAGATTCCGAGCGACGCCAAGTCTGCAAGCACGGCCATCGTCTCATGACGTATTGCGTCTTCCAGCCCGAGCGCGGCGTACGAGCCTTCGCACTCGTAGACGGCGACGGTCATTCCTGCGCCCTGCATCTGCTCGACGTGCTCTGCAAAGTGCTGCGGCAGCGTTGCGCCGTCCGTTTGGAAGAACCGCCTTTGCCCGACACGCACGCGTACGCCGTCCACGACGGCGGTCACCCCGAGGCCCGAATGCGAACTCTGCTCCGACGCTTCCGGCACGTCCAGTCCTTGTTCGCGCGCCGCCTCGACGACAGCCTGCGCGATCGGGTGAGAACTGTACTGCTCCGCTGCAGCCGCCAGACGCAGAATGGTACGCGACTCCTGAGACATCTTCTCGTCCTTTCTCCAGCACGCGTCGCGCTCCGCACATTCGACATGTCCCCCTGTGGTGACGGCGACGGTGTCGCAGACGCAGATCTGTGCCAAGTGGGGAGCGCCGGAGGTCAGCGTGCCCGTTTTGTCCAGTAGCGCGGTGTCGACCTTCCCGATCGCCTCGATGAACTCTCCGCCGCGCACGAGGATTCCATGGTGCGCTGACCACGCCAGTGCGCTTAGCGTCGCCGAA
>DATLWQ010000123.1:0-12269 GCA_035576225.1 Fimbriimonadaceae bacterium
GTGATGATGGCTGCGGTGACGCTGGCGGCAATCCCGACGATCTTCGTGTTCCTCGCGGCGCAGAGGGTGATCATGCGCGGCATCGTGATCCCCGGCGAGCGCTAGTCTTCGCCTACAAGGCTCCGAGAATCCGTGGCACAAACGATGGGCCGGCGTAGACCCAGCCTGTGTAGATTTGCACGAGGTCGGCGCCGAGTGTGAACTTGCGCTTTGCGTCTTCGGGCGACATGACTCCGCCGACGCCGATGAAACGGAGGTCGTCTCCGGCGCACTCCTTTGCGAAGCGCAGTGCCTCGTCGGCAATGTCCGTGAGCGGTGCGCCGGAAAGCCCGCCTTCGATTCCTGGGTCGGCTTTGAGCGAGTCGCGGGAGACCGTCGTGTTAGTTGCGACGATGCCGGTGAGGTACATCTCTTTGGCGACGGCGACGATGTCCTCGATTGCGCCGAGGGTGAGGTCGGGCGCGACCTTGACGAAGAGCGGCTTGGACTGGTCGACCTCTTTGAGCGACTCCAGGATTTTGCGCAGCGAGTCCTTGTCCTGCAGTTCGCGCAGGCCGGGGGTGTTGGGCGAGGAGACGTTGACGACGACGTAGTCCGCGAAGTCTTTGAGGATGCGAAAGGAGTAGGCGTAGTCCTCGTGGGCCTGATCGAGAGGTGTCACCTTGGACTTGCCGATGTTGACGCCGACCGGGATGCCGGCGTTCTTGCCATCGAGGCGGCGCGCCATCGCGTCTGCCCCGTGGTTGTTGAAGCCCATGCGGTTGACGAGGGCGCGCTGATCCTTCAGGCGAAACAGGCGCGGCTTCGGGTTTCCTGGCTGTGCGTGCCGCGTGACCGTGCCGACCTCGACGAAGCCGAACCCGAGGTCCTTCCACTTTTCGACTGCCACCGCGTCCTTGTCAAAGCCCGCCGCGAGGCCGATCGGGTTGGGAAACTTGACGCCGAAGAGGGTGCGCGAGAGGTCTCGATCGGGCGACTTAGGGGCCCTTGCGAGGCCCATTGACACCGCCCTGAGAGCCAGATTGTGTGCTGTCTCCGGAGGTAGACCAAAGAGCAACGGTCGCAACAGGCTCTCGTAGAGCGGCATCAGTCCTGCATCATGGACCATGCCGTCGGGGCGTTGGGGCCGCAGGCAGTCGTTAAAGGGCTGGAAAATCGGTTGAAATACGGCCCCAGAAACACCGATTTTGGCCCCTCCCCCAAGGTACAATTTGAACTGAAAAGCGCGCTCTTGAGGGCGCTTTTTCAAGTGGCAAGCAATGGCAGGTCAGAAAAAGCAGAAAGAAGGCCCGAACGAGGGGGGCAAGAAGGTCGACAAGAACGACGTCGAGACGATCTCCAAGAAGGTAGAAAAGCGCTACACGGCCGAGGACATCCAGGTCTTAGAGGGGCTGGAAGCGGTGCGCCGCCGCCCCGGGATGTACGTCGGCGACAACGGCAAGAAGGGCCTCCACCAAATGTTCAGGGAGGTGCTGGACAACTCCGTCGACGAGGCACTGGCTGGCTATTGCGACCGCATCGACGTGAAGATCTACAAGGACGGGTCGATGAGCGTGGAGGACAACGGCCGCGGGATCCCCGTCGGCGTGATGTCGAAGGAGAAGGTCTCCGCGCTGGAGGTCATCATGACGAAACTCCACGCCGGAGGAAAGTTCGGCGGCGGTGGCTACAAGGTCTCCGGCGGGCTGCACGGCGTCGGCGTCTCGTGCACCAACGCGCTCTCCGAATGGCTCGTCGCCACCGTTCAGCGGGACGGCGGGACTCACGAGCAGACCTATAAGCGCGGCATCCCTGCCGGCCCGGTCAAGCAGACGGGTAAGTCGGACAAGACCGGCACTCTGATCCATTGGAAGCCCGACTCCCAGGTTCTGACGACGATCGAGTACGACAGCCACATGATCAAGCACCGCCTTCGGGAGATCGCGTACCTGAACGCGGGGCTCAAGATCAACTTCGAAGACGAGAACCAGCCGGACGAGAACGAGTCGTTCCTGTTCAAGCAGGGCATCGTGCAACTCGTGGAGGACATCAACGACTCGAACGACCCTTTGCACAAGCCGATCTACTTCCACCGCGTTCGCGAGGACATGGAGATCGAGATTGCGATGCAGTACCACAAGGGGTACCACACGAACGTCCTGGCGTACTCGAACAACATCCATCAACCAGACGGTGGAACGCACGTTTCGGGCTTCGGCCAGGCTTTGACTCGGGTGATCAACTCGTACGCGCGCAAGATGAACCTGCTGAAGGAGAAGGAGAAGAACTTCACTTCGGACGACGTCGCTGAGGGGCTCACGGCGGTCATCGCGCTGAAGTTGGAGAACCCGAGTTACAACTCGCAGGACAAGGTCAAATTGGTGACGCCCGAGGTGCAGGGTGCGACGAACTCGCTGGTCGGCGACGGCCTGCAGGAGTTCTTGGAGGAGAACCCCGGCATCGCCAAGGGGATCGTCGACAAGGCCTCGATCGCACAGAGCGCCCGGGAGGCCGCGAGGAAGGCCGCCGAGGCGGTCAAGCGCAGTTCGGCGATGGACTCGTTCGGGCTGCCGGGCAAACTCTCAGACTGCGTGAGCAAGAACGCCGTTGACTGTGAGTTGTTCTTAGTCGAAGGCGACTCGGCGGGCGGCTCGGCGAAGCAGGCGCGCGACCGCATGACGCAGGCGGTGCTGCCGCTTCGTGGCAAGATTCTGAACGTCGAGCGCGCCAGGCTGGAGAAGGCGCTCGACAACGAGGAGATCAAGGCGCTCATCGCTGCACTGGGGGTCGGGATCGACGTGCAGACGGGCCGTGGGGGTCTGGAAGAAGAGGACGAGCACAAGAACGGCAAGAACGGCCAGAACGGTCAGTCGCACTTCGACATGAACAAACTGCGCTACCACAAGGTGATCATCATGACCGACGCCGACGTGGACGGAGAGCACATCAGAACGTTGCTCTTGACCTTCTTCTACCGGTACATGAAGCCGCTGATCGTGAACGGCCACGTGTACCTGGCCCAGCCACCGCTCTTCGTCATCAAGGCGGGCAACAACGAGCGGTACTACGCGGCGACCGAGGAGGAGCGCGACGAGATCATCAGGGGTCTGAAGCGCAAGAAGTACAGCGTCACGCGGTTCAAAGGACTCGGCGAGATGATGGCCGACCAACTCGAGGAGACCACCATGGATCCCGGAGGACGGAGGCTTGTGCAGGTGACCTACGACCCTCAGATGGAGACCGACGTCGAACTGGCGTTCAGCAGGCTGATGGGCGACAAGGTCGAACCTCGGCGGATATTCATCGAGAAGCACGCCAAAGAGGTCACCAACGTCGACTGGCACTATTGAGGCCCCTGGTAAGATTGCTGGATGTGTGCTTAGAAGTGTGCCAGGCCGTGTTTTTAGTCTGGGACATCAGATATTCTTAGCACTGTACAACTGTATACGGCGGAGATCGTGCCGCCGTCGGGTTGACATTCGGAGCGTTTGGCTCCTGTGTCGGCTGATTCTTTCATTGGAGTAGGAAAACAAAATATGCGCACCAAACTGTTTGGGCTCGCTGCCTTGCTTGCTATCGGGAGCGTCGCCAACGCGTCTGTCGTCCTGGATCAACTTATTGCCAACCAAGCAGACACTAGCCAAAATTTCGTCTCGCAGACTTTCGATCCCTTGGGATCGAACACGGCTTTCAACATAGCCTCTATTGAAGACTTCACGGTGGGTAGCCAGTTCAACATCGACCTGGTCGAGGCCGATATGGGTGGATTTGGCGGCTTCACAAGTGACGCACAGTGGTCTGGTGTCACGGCATACCGCGTCGAGATCTACTCAAGCGTTCTCGCGGGCGCCAGCAGCCTGACCGGCGACGTCGCTTCACAAACAGTCGCGCCCGGCTCCGTTACGCGAACAAACCTCGGTTACACGAACAACGGCGTTCAAAACGGAACCGAGTCGCTGGTCTCCATCCCCGTGAACATGACCGTCCCCAGCGCAGGCACCTACTGGATCGGCGTTATCGGCGTTCTCAACGAGCAGGGATCGACAAGCGTTGAGATGGGTGTTCTCAACAACAATACGACGAGCGGCGGCAAGAACGCTGAGGGGATCAACCCGGCGGGCGGCTGGGGCTTCCCAGGAAATCACCAAAAGCTTAGCGCCGATGATGGTCTTACCTTTAACGACATTGCCTACCGGGTCTCTGGATCGGCCCCGGTTCCTGAGCCGGCTTCGATGCTGGCTCTCGGTCTCGGTGCGGTCGCGCTTCTGGCGCGCCGCCGCCGCAAGACCGCGTAAACAGCACCACTCCAATCGAAAGACGCGGGCCCTCACTCAGGCAGGAGTGAGGGCCCGCTCTACGTATTTTTGCCAGGTTCGGCGCGGGCTCTCCCAGTTGTCTGAACATATGTGATAACCTCTACACGGTGCGGTTTGCCCGGAGTTGCGGGCGAGCGCCTCAGAGACTCTTGTCTTTGGAGAGGACGTAATGAAAAAGACTTTGCTGTGCGCGTTGGGCCTGCTTGCTGTCGCGTCTGCCTTTGCTCAGACCACCGTTTACGACTCGACCGTCGGGATCACGGGAGTGGCCTTCGCCATCGGTGGCGCGACCGTCGTTGGAAGCAACACGATCACTTCTTTGGCGGCTGACGACGTCACGATGACGAATTTGGGAAGCGGCATGGACATCGTAGCGATGCAGTTTGCCGTCGCGAACTTCGACTCGGTCGACGTGACCTTCAGGCCGAAAGTGCGGATGTGGTTGAACGACGGTGCCCTAGGGGCCCCTGGCACCTACTACAACAACCCTACGGCGGTCGACTACACGTTCTCGCCGATCACTGTAGCAGCGGGGTTCATCAACGTCCTTGGGGCCTCCATACCGGCCGGGCTTATGACTATCCCGAGCGGAACGATCTGGGTGGGCATCCAGTTCGACAACAACAACGGCACGACGGGAGCGACAGCCGCCAATCTCAACAACCTCGGGGTGGTCATCAACAGCCCGACGGTCGGATCCAGCGCTGACGAGATCTTTGCAAGTGACACCCCTGCGTCAGACCTCTTCAACGTCGCGAACCCATCGGGGCTCATCGGCGACTTTGGCGGAGTTCCGAAGGCGGACCTCGTGTGGCGCTTTGACGCCCAGGCCCCGGTCCCTGAACCTGCATCGATGGTCGTCCTCGGCGCTGGACTAGCCTTCGTCGCTTCGCGGCGCAGGCGCAGGAAGGCGGCCTAACGGCTTTCTCACGTAGACGCGATCAGCGGCCCCTTCGCCACAGTGGCGACGGGGCCGTTTTCATTTGGGCGGTAACCTCGCGCGCATGATCGATCCCCGCGTGACGCGCCTCGCCGAACTGCTGTGCTCGCACTCGACCACGCTGACTTCAAACGACTGCGTGCTGGTTCACGCCTTCGATATCCCCGACGAGGTGGTGGCGGAGGTGGTGAGGATCGCCAGGAGCAAGGGCGCACAGGTCGTGGTCAGGCTCGAGAGCAACCGCGTGCGGCGACAACTTCTTATGGGGATGACGGAGGAGAACGTCGCGACGATCGCGGACATCGAACTGTACGAGATGAAGAAGATGACTGCGTACATCGCTCTGCGCGGCGGCCTCAACGCCGGCGAACTGGGCGACGTGCCTGACAGTGCGATGACGGCGTGGAGCAGGGGCTATACGCAGCCCGTCGTGCTGGGAGAGCGCGTTCCGCGCACGAAGTGGGTCGCGCTGCGGTGGCCGAGCCCGGGCATGGCGCAGCAGGCGGGGATGTCGACCGACGCCTTTGAGGACTTCTACTTCGACGTCTGCACGATGGACTACCCGAAGATGCAGAAGGCGGCCGAGCCGCTGCGGGAACTGATGTTGGCGACCGACAGGGTCGAGATCAAAGGGCCGGGGACGGACATCTCGTTCAGCATCAAGGACGTCGGCGTACGGCAGTCGTACGGGCTGCGCAACATCCCCGACGGCGAGTGCTTCACCGCGCCGGTCAGGGACAGCGTCAACGGCGTGCTGCAGTACAACACGGTCTCGCTCTATCAGGGCACGGAGTTCAAGGACGTGCGGATCGTCTGCAAGGACGGCAAGGTCGTCGAGGCGCATGCGGGCGACCGGACCGACAAGATGAACGAGATCCTTGACACCGACGAGGGGGCGCGTTACTTCGGCGAATGGGCTCTCGGCTACAACCCGTACATCCTGCACCCGATGAAGGACACGCTGTTCGACGAGAAGATCGGCGGGTCCTTCCACATGACGCCGGGCAACGCGTACGACGACGCGGACAACGGCAACCGTTCGGCGGTGCACTGGGACATCGTGTGCATTCAACGTCCTGAGTACGGCGGCGGGGAGATCTACTTTGACGGCAAGTTGGTGCGCAAGGACGGAGTCTTTGTTCTGCCCGAACTGCAGGGCCTGAACCCGGAGCGTCTGACGACCTGAGCGCGCTATGGTGGAGACTCTCACAGTCCGTCTGGCCGACCTTGGCGACTCCCGCGACGCCGAGGCAGTGCGCACGATGACGAACACGTACGCGCGCGACCCGATGGCGCGCGGCGACGACCTTCCTGCGGAGGTTCTCGACCGTTTGGTCGAGGAAATGCGCGCGCACCCTGCTATGTTCGTGCTCCTGGCGTGGCAGGGCGACGAGCCGGTCGGCATCGCGACGTGCCTGTATAGTTTTTCGACCTTTCGCGCGCAGCGGCTGGTGAACCTGCACGACTTCTGTGTGGTTCCGCAGATGCGAGGCAAGGGTGTGAGCAGGGCGATGCTGCTTGCTTTGGAGGAGCACGCCAGGGCGCAGGGCTGCGCGGGGATCACGTTGGAGGTCTATGGCCGCAACCGTCACGCGCGAGAGGTCTACGAGGCGATGGGGTTCGCTGGCGCGAAGGCGGACGGAGACGACGCGACGTACTTCTGCTTCAAGGAAGTCAAGTGACGGGCTAGTCCCGAGGGCCGTAGAACACGACCCAGGTCTTGAAGTCGTCAGTGAATTCGACGAACCTGTGCTCCATGCCCTTGGGCACGAAGAGGAGGTCACCTGGCTTGAAACTGACCGTCTCGTCACCGCGCTGGAACTTGCCTGAGCCGGAGATCACCATATACACCTCGTCGCGCTCGTGAGGGGTCTGGTCGTCCTTGCCCTTCGGGGCGTAAACGAGGATCGACGCGTCAGGCTGTTGCCAGACGTTCGAGATCGCTCCTTGGTTGAGCGGTCTGATCGTGTCTCCCCACGGCTTGTGCCACTGGTCCATCTCGGTGATGAGCGTGTCGAAGTACGCCTTTGCCTTGGGCCACGCGTCGGGATCGGCCACGAACTTGTCGCGGCAGCCCGTGTTGCAGAACCCGACCACGCGGCCGCGGTACAGGCCGAGCGAAGATTCGACGATTGGCTGGCCGGAGAACGGGCACTTGGTGTTGATGCTGTCGTCGATGTCCAGCGAGTGGCTCACGACGACAGTATGTCCGTCGGCCTCCTGGGGCACGGGGCACACGGCCACAGTCTGCGTGCAGCAGGCCGTCAGGACGAAGAGCAGGGCTATCATGGCGCTCCTTGGTGTTCAGAACCCGTTTGCTCTGGGCGCTGGTTCCCCTATCGCGCATAATCGCCCCGGTGGCGGACGAACGGATCGGCGTGGACGAGAGCGGGAAGGGCGACTTTTTCGGCCCGCTCGTGATCGCCGCATGCTTCGTGGGGCCGTGGCACTGCGCCGAACTCGAGGGGGTGCAGGACAGCAAGAAGTTGACAGACAAAAAGGCGGCGGAACTTGCCAAGACGATCAAGCGAACCTGTCCGCACGAGGTGGTGGCGATCGGCCCGGCCAAGTACAACGAACTCTATGCGAAGATCGGCAACCTGAACCGGCTCTTGGCCTGGGGGCACGCGCGCGCGATCGAGGACGTTCTGTCCAAGCAGCCGTGCGACCTCGTAATCAGCGACCAGTTCGCCGACCCTGCCGGGCTCAAGCGTGAGCTGATGGAGAAGGGGCGACGGGTGCAGTTGGTCTCGATGGTGCGCGCCGAGTCCGATCTCGCGGTAGCGGCGGCGAGCGTGCTGGCCAGGGCCGAGTTCCTCTCGCGCCTAAAGCGGTTGGGGAGCGAGATCGGGATCGACCTGCCGAAGGGAGCGGGCCCGGCCGTGGACCAGACCGCGGCGCGGATCATCCGAGAAAAGGGCGAAGAGGCGCTCGCAGGATTGGCGAAACTCCACTTCAAGACTGTGGAGAAGGCGCGCGCGCTGGCCAAAGGGCATTGAACCGGCCGGGAACGTTCGCCATAATCACATAGATGGCCACTGTCGTCCTCGACGCCGCCGCAATGCGCCGCACCCTCGGGCGCATGGCCCACGAGGTGCTGGAGGCGAACAGGGGCGCGCAGGACCTCGTCGTGGTGGGGATTCTGAGGCGGGGGTACCCGGTGGCGAAGCGGCTGGCCTTCATGATGACGCAGGTCGAGGGGACGACCGTACCCTGCGGAAAGATCGACGTGCGCGGCAACCGCGACGACGACGAGAAGGTCGAGAGCGGGGACGAGAGCGAGATCCCGTTCAGCGTGGAGGACAAGCGCGTGATCCTGGTGGACGAGGTTATCTATACGGGCAGGACCGTGCGCGCGGCGCTGGACGCGCTCGTGGACTTTGGCCGGCCCCAGTGCGTGCAACTGGCTGTGCTGGTCGACCGCGGGCACAGGGAACTGCCGATCCGGCCGGACTACAGCGGTTGCGTGGTCGAGACGGCGCGCGACGACTACATCGACGTGAGGCTGCACGAGATCGACGGCGAGGACGAGGTCGTGCTGCAGAAGGCCCCTGAGCGGGAGGCTGTGCGTTGAGCAAGAACCTGCTGGCGATCCGGCACCTGGAGGAGAAGCAGATCGCCGAGATCCTCAATATTGCCGCCGAGTTCAAGGAGACGGTGACTGGCGGGGGGTCGATCGCGCACGGACGGAGCCGCACCGTCGGGCTGTTGTTCTTTGAGAACTCCACGCGCACGCGCGTGGCGTTCGAGCAGGCGACGCACTATCTCAACTTCAACATTGTGAACTTCAGCGGTACGGGGAGTTCGATGAGCAAGGGCGAGACGCTGAAGGACACGATCCTGACGCTTCGGCACGAGAGGATCGACGGGCTGGTGATGCGCCACAAGTCGTCAGGAGCGCCGGTGCTGGCGGCTCAGTACTTCGACGGCCCGGTGGTCAACGCCGGGGACGGGCAGCACGAGCACCCAACGCAGGCGATCGGAGACGCCCTGACGATCTTGGAGCGCAAGGGCGACATCCAGGGTCTGAGGGTCGCGATCGTCGGCGACGTGGAGCACTCGCGCGTGGCTCGCAGCAACGCGTGGCTGTTGCACAAACTGGGCGCAGAGGTCAGGTTCGTCGGCCCGCGCACGCTGATGCCGAGCCACACTGGCAAACTGCCTGGGACGGTGTACTACGACCTGGCGACGGGGATCGCGGACTCCGACGTGGTGATGTGCCTGCGACTGCAGAAGGAAAGGATGAGCGACGGGCTGTTGAGTTCGGTCGCAGAGTATGCGCGCATGTACCAGATCAACCGCTCGACCCTCCGGTACGCGGATCCGGAAGCGATCGTCATGCACCCGGGCCCGCTGAACCGCGGCATCGAACTGGACGATGCGGTCGCGGACGGCGAGATGAGTTGCGTCACGGACCAACTGACCAACGGCGTCTTTGCAAAGACCGCTGCCCTGGAGTGGGTTTTCCGAGAAGAGATGGCGGAGGTCACGCTGTGAGGACGATCCTGAAGAACGGCCGCATCCTCGACCCTTCGTCCGAGATGGACATCGTCGGCAGCGTCGCGATCGAGGCGGCGCAGGTGGTGGACGTCGGTGACGACGTCAGGGAAGCGGATGGCGACGAAGTCTATGACTGCACGGGGCTGTGGATCTCTCCGGGGCTGGTGGATATGCACGCGCACCTGCGCGAGCCGGGCGAGTCTCACCGCGAGACGATCAAGACCGGGACCCAGGCTGCAGCCGCAGGCGGATACACCACAGTCTGCATGATGCCGAATACGACGCCTGCGCTGGACAACCCGGCGCTCGTCGACTTCATCTTTGACCGCGCCGCCTCGCCGGAGGCGGGCGGTGTGTTCGTCGCACCGGTGGGAGCGCTGACGACGGGAAACGAGGGCAGGCAGATCAGTGACCTGTCTGCGCTCAAACGCGCCGGGATCGTCGCGGCGAGCGACGAGGGCGCCCCGATCCAGAACGCTAACGTGATGCGGCGGGCCATGGAGTTCTGTCTGCAACTCGACCTGCCGATCATGGCGCACTGCGAGGACGTCGCGCTGACGGGCGACGGCTGCATGAACGAGGGCGCGATGAGCGCGATGCTGGGCATGAAGGGGATGCCGAGGAGCGCGGAGGAGGTCGCCATCATGCGCAACTGCCTTCTGTCGCTCAACACGGGGTGCCCAGTCCACATCCTGCGCGTGAGCACGTGGGGCGCGGTCGAGATGGTGCGGCAGGCGAAGTACCTCGGTGCTCCGGTGACCTGTGACGTCAGCCCCCACCACTTCAGCCTGACCGAGGACTCGGTTGGCGAGTTCGACGTCAACTTCAAGACCACGCCGCCGCTACGGACGGAGATCGATGTGGAACTTGTGCAGCAGGCTCTCCAGGACGGAACCATCGACTGCATCGCGAGCGACCACTCGCCTTACGCGCCGTACGAGGTCCATACGCCGTTCGATGAGGCGCCCTTCGGCATGGCCGGGCTGGAGAGCGCCGTTGCGGCCACTCTGACCAACTTGACACAGAGGGGCGTGCTTTCACCGCTCGAGACGATCCGCCAACTCAGCACGACCCCCGCGCAGATCCTTCGACTGGAAGCCGGGACGCTCAAGCCCGGAGCGACGCCCGTGGCGCAGGTGACCGTGATCGACCCGAACATGGAGTGGACGTTCGACGCGACGCACACCTTCAGCAAGGGCAAGAACTCGCCGTTCGATGGGATGCAGATGCAGGGCAAAGTCGTGCTCACTTTCTGCGGCGGGGAGATTTATCGGGACGGTTCCTTCGGCTCAGAGCGTTATCTAATATAGATGCCGATCAAATCCGCTGTCGCGATCCTAGCGCTCATCGCGCTCGCCGGCTGTCACTTTGGGCAGTTGCCAGACCCTAACGCCAAGGCGGCGAAGACCTCCAAGTACGACGGCAAGGCGCTCCAGGCCAACGTGCTGCAGGTGAACAAGATGCTCACCGACCGCCAGGTGCGCGGAGAGATCGACGGCGTCGCGAAGAGGCAGATCCTCCACAGGTACATCCGCGAGCAGTTGCAGGGCGTCGACAAGTCGAAGATTCCCGCAGACCAGGCGTGGCGGTTCGGCGACGTGTACCGTCAACTCGACGACTGGAGGTCGACCAACGAACTCTACATGGAGGCGGTGAAGGTCGCTACGGAGAACAAGGACGAGGACAGGCGGGTGAACGACTCGCTGAGGCTGGCCGAGTCGATGGCGCACCTGGGGGACGTCGAGGGCGGGATCAAAGAGGTCAGGTCGACCTTCGACGCCGCACCTACTGGGAAGGCACCGATCCTGATGGCGACGCTCTATGAGTTTGCGCCCGCCGCTTTGGGGCAGGGACGCGACCTCGATATCGCCCGGCTCCTTGAGGACGCGATCGACCAGCACATGCACACTATCGTCGACCCTGAGACGGAGGCGGGAAAAGACTTCATGCGCGCGCGACACTATCACGTCAGGCGCGCGTGGGAGGCGGTGATCCGTATCTATCGCATGCAGGGAACGGACGAGCAACTGAGGTCTGCGATCGAGCAGTCCGACGAGATGCTCAGGAAGTTCGTTTCGGTCTAGCCGTCGACGATCATTGTGCCGATGCCGCTGTCGGTGAAGATCTCGAGCAGGATGGAGTTCGGCAGCCTTCCGTTTATCAGGTGGACGCTGGGGACGCCTCCCTTGAGCGCGTCGATCGCCGAGCGCAGCTTTGGCACCATGCCTTTGTCCGCCTTGCCCGATTCGACCATCTGGTTCGCTTGGCTGACCGAAAGGCGGCTGATCAGCGAGGCCGGGTCTTCCTTTTCCGAGAGCACGCCGTCGGTGTCCGAAAGCACGAGCAGTTTCTGCGCGCGCACGGCAACTGCTACGGCTGCGGCCGCGGAGTCCGCGTTGACGTTGAGCGCCGTATGATCACCGGCCGAGGCCACGGAGCACACGACGGGCACGTAGCCGTTCTCGCAAGCGATGTTGATGAGGGTCGGGTCGACCTTGACGATCCTGCCCACGCGCCCGAGTTCTTTAGACACG
>DATLWQ010000124.1:0-2604 GCA_035576225.1 Fimbriimonadaceae bacterium
GACGAGCGCGGCCCGGTGAACGTGACCGAGCGCGCGAGCATCCACCGCCAGCCGCCACCGTTCACTGAGCAGAGCGTCAAGATCGAGGTCCTTCAGACTGGCCTCAAAGTGGTCGACCTGCTGGTGCCGTTCAACAAGGGAGGCAAGATCGGCCTCTTCGGCGGTGCCGGCCTTGGCAAGACGGTCCTCATCCAGGAACTCATCCGCAACATCGCGGTCGAGGCCTCCGGTGTGTCGATGTTCGCAGGGGTCGGTGAGCGCACGCGCGAGGGGAACGACCTTTGGTTGGAGATGCAGCACACGAAGTTCAAGGACGTCGACGGCGTCGAGAAAGCGGTGCTCGACAAGACCGCGATGGTCTTCGGCCAGATGAACGAGCCGCCGGGCGCGCGCCTTCGCGTCGCCCTGAGCGCGCTGACGATGGCGGAGCACTTCCGCGACGAGGTCGGCACGGACGTGCTGGTCTTCATCGACAACATTTTCCGGTTCGTGCAGGCGGGCTCTGAGGTCTCGGCGCTTCTCGGCCGCATGCCTTCGGCCGTCGGCTACCAGCCGACGCTTGCGACGGAGATGGGCTTCCTCCAAGAGCGCATCACCTCGACGAGCAAGGGCTCGGTCACGTCGGTGCAGGCGATCTACGTCCCTGCCGACGACCCGACCGACCCGGCTCCAGCGACGACGTTCAGCCACTTGGACGCGTACGTCTATCTGGAGCGGTCGATCGCATCGAAGGGCCTTTACCCAGCCGTCGACCCGCTTTCTTCGACCTCGAAGAACCTCGACCCTCGCATCGTCGGTCAGGAGCACTACCGCGTGGCCAGCCACGTGCAGCAGATCCTGCAGCGGTACAAGGAACTGCAGGACATTATCGCGATCCTCGGTATCGACGAACTTTCGGACGACGACAAACTGGTCGTGGCACGTGCGCGCAAGATCGAGCGCTTCATGTCGCAACCGAACTTCGTCGCCGAGCAGTTCACGGGCAACCCCGGCCGCTATGTCACGGTGGACGAGACGGTCGCCGCGTTCAAGGAACTGGTCGCAGGCAACCTCGATCACCTGCCGGAGCAGGCGTTCCTCTACTGCGGCGGTCTGGACGACGTTCACGAAAAGGCCAAGAAACTCGAGGCAAGTTAGGACGTGGCGAACCAGATCAATCTCTCCGTCGTGGCGCCGGACCGCACCGTGTTCGAGGACATGGTGGACAGCGTCATCGTGCCGGGAGAGATGGGCTACATGGGGATCCTCAAGAGCCACGAGCCCTCGATCGTCGCGCTCAAGACGGGCGTCGTCGAGTACATCGACGGTACGGGGCAGTGCCACTACGTGTCGATCAGCGGCGGTTTTCTTGAGGTCGGCGGCGAGTCGGCGATCGTTCTTGCAGACACCGCCGAGCGCGCGACCGAGATCGATATCGCACGAGCGGAACGGGCACTAGAAGAAGCGAGGCGCACGCTGCGCGGTGAGGACACAGGAGTCACTTCCGAAGAGGCGACCGCAGAACTTGAGCGCGCGATCAACCGCATCAATACAGCGAAGAAGGCTTAGGGCTACTCCTTTCCCCAACCGTTGACGAGCCACCAGCACGCCTGGTCGTGCGGGACGAACATCGGGTGGGTCAGGATCTCCCACGCGGGCAGGTAACCGAGTTGTCGCCTGCCGTAGTTCCTCAGTCGCACGATAACGCGGTCGACGTGGTCGAGCGCGGCCTTGCACCGCTCTGCGTCGGCGAGCGAACCTCCGATGCGGTCGTGCGAGCGGCGGGCGATGCGCATCATCATGTCGAATATCGTTCGCGTCGCGGTGAGCCTGTTTATGGCCGCCTCCGGCTCGTTTCTCGCATAGAGCAGCCTCGCCTCTTCTGCGATGCGCACAAAATCGATCATGCTTCGCACGGCTGTGCAGACACCTTTCTCGGCTTCGCCCTTGGCGACCTGCGACGCTTGTTCGATAACTGCAAGAGCACGATCACCCCTTTCTCCGCAGAGTTCTTCGGCGTGGTGCATCCACGCGAGGAACGGGTTGGAGTAGAGCAAGGCGCGCGACTTAAGTTTGTTGCGGTGTCCGCTGAAAGCGAACACGCCGCCGCACCCTTCGAGTTCGACGCCCATGAGGCGAGCCCATTCACTGCTCGGACCGTATGCTTCGAGAAAACTTCCTGTGTCAGGATCGTCCATCACCTTCACGCTTTCGGAGATTGCCGGGAACAGAGTGTCGTAAGCGCCTAGCAAGCCACTCTCCCAGGTCGTGAGGCAGACGCCGTGCAGACCAAGTTCCTTTATGTCGCGTGAAACTTGCCGCACGTTTTGCTCGCTCTTCTCGATGTGGAACCACGGCGCGTTGTAGACGTGCAACGTGGGACACCCGACGACACGGAAGCCTTTGTCGGTGAACTGCCTCGCGGTGTCCTTGACGCCCTTGAAGTACTGCCAGTCAAAGACGATGGTCTCCTTCGGCAAGTGGTCAAGCGCCTCCGGATGATCGACGAACATGTCGCCCCATACGGCGGGCGTGTGCCCTGCGTCGACGACTCGTTGCGCCAGCGGGCCGAAGTGTCGGCCGTAAAGTTCGGCCTTATCGATCTTGGCGCACTCTTCACACGTG
>DATLWQ010000125.1:0-1970 GCA_035576225.1 Fimbriimonadaceae bacterium
GTGCCGGACGAGCCCCAGGCGGTCCAGCGTCGTGACCTGCTTGTTGTGCAGGCGGTTGTCGACCATCTGGAGCATGTTGCGCGTGATGACAGGGTTGCGGTAGTTGGCGAGCAGCCCGATCGCGTGCCAAGCGGCCGTCTCATACCCTGACTCGACATCACCGTACATCTTGGGAACGACCTTCGGATCCCGATGCTCGGCGGCGACTCGCTCAACCACGTCCTTGCTGGCGCGATCTTTAGAAATCTTGACGTGGATCGCCAACGCACCGATGGCCATCCCGAAGGGTAGGCCAACCCAGGCCCAAGGCGCCGAGTCGGATCCCATGAACGCCGGCACAGCTCCACCGATGGCGGCACCGAAGATGCCGCCCGGCAAGCCCCACTTAACGTAGGGCGCGATCCTCACCCATTCTGTTTTCATATAACCCACCCTCTACACCGGTTCAACGCACAGGACGCCGAACTAGTTTCATGATTATACGAAACTATCTGCGAATCAGATACGCGTAGGCGTTGTGGGCGTGGATAGATTCCTCGTTTTCCACCTCGATTTCGTACGATTTGAACCTACCATCGTTATCGAAGGCGAGGGCGACCTCACGAACCATGTCCTCGACGAACCGCGGGTTGTCGTAGGCGTGCTCGGTGACCCACTTTTCGTCTGGTCGCTTAAGGACGGGATAGAGCGAGCAGGATGCGGCTCCCTCGATCATCTCGATGATCTCTTCTAGCCAGACGTGGTCGTTAGTGCAGAGGCGCGCCGTGACCCAGCCTCGCTGGTTGTGGGCGCCACGGGCGGATATCTCCTTGCTGCAAGGGCAGAGAGTCGTGACAGGCACCTTGACGTAGATGTCCACACCGACCTCGGCGTTGCACTGAGCGCTAAAGCCGCACTCGTACTCCATCATCCCCTTCTTCTTGGTGACGGGCGCTTCTTTGACCATGAAGAACGGGAAGCGCACCTCGACGTGACCGCGCTCGGCGCTCAGCCTCTTCTTCATTGATGCAACAAGCGATGGGAGGGCGTTGACGCTGATCTCCTTGCCGTGCTCGTTGAGCACCTCAAGGAAGCGGCTCATGTGCGTCCCTTTGAAGTGGCTTGGCAAGTCTACAGTAAGAGTGAAGTCGCCGATCGTGTGCTGCCGCTCGTCAGCGCGATCGAGAACCTCGATCGGAAACTTGACGCCACGCACACCGACGCGATCGATCGGGATGTTCCGCTCGTCCTTCGTTTTTTGGATGTCGGGCAACGTGTGGCCCTTGCTGTCGTTTCCCATGGTCGCTCCGTACCTGCCGTAACCCCTCTGGATACGCCATTGTTCCCTTAATGGTTCTGGTCTTGGGCAATCCACTAGGCGCGAAGACCCGAAAACGACGACTCAAGCATCTCCAGGGTGTGCACGACCTTGATCTTCGAGCCCTGCTCACGGCTGGCTTGATCTATCCAAGTCTGGCAGCCAGGGTTACCCATAACTACAAAATCGACTCCTGTCCTAGCGATGTTGGCCCACTTCCTTTCAAGCAGGCGCCTTGCCCGGCCGGGCTGGGTCAGGTTGTAGACGCCGCCGCTGCCACAGCACATGTCGGGCTCCTCCATCTCGACGAGGTTCAGGCCGGGGACAGCGCGCAAAAGGGCGCGAGGCTGCTCGCGAACGCCCTGCCCGTGCGCCAGGTGACACGCGTCGTGATAGGTGGCTGAAGCCGAAACCCCGGCGCTCCCCCTGAGCGCTTCATCAAGACCTTTGGCGAGGAGGAACTCGGTGGCGTCGAAGATCCGGTCGGATGGCTTTGCGAACTCCTTGAGGTGGCTCCCGCACCCCGCGGCGTCGACGATGATCGGCAGGTCGTCAGGCATCGCGTCCGTGAGCTTTGTCGCCATCCTGTGCGCCTCCTGCAAGAAGCCGTTGTGCGCGTGCAGTGCGCCACAACATCCGGCGTCGACGTCGCGCACTGCAAATCCGACACGTC
>DATLWQ010000126.1:0-1864 GCA_035576225.1 Fimbriimonadaceae bacterium
ACGACCGCCGTAGGAGCGCTCAGGAGTTTTCCTTCGAGGCGTTCGACTCGGCCATCGGGCATGACGCGGTTGAAGGCGATCTTCTTGCCGACTGCCTTGGCGAGGATGGCTGCGGGGCTGATAAGGTCGTACTGGTAGTTCTGCTCCAACACGGAGAACGAGCCGGGTGCGGAAAGGCTCCTGATCCCGACGCTGTTGGCTTCGATCATTTGAGCCACGTCTTCGACCATGACCTCTTGGGTGCCGGCCTTGAGTTGTAGCGAGCGCTGCTCCTTGACCAGCGCGAAGCCTTGGTTGTAGACGGTGAGTTCCGTGTTCGTGGGCGCGTTTGCGAGGGTAGCGCTGAGCGCCATAGCGAGAAGCATGCTCATTTTCTTCTTTCCTCCGATGTACGTGTGTACGGACGCTTTCAGGGTTCACGAGGTTCTTGGGACTGGGTGTTTGGGGCCTGGGACAACTCTCACGACATGGGGCGCGGGAAGATGCCACAATGGGAGACCCGTGAGGCTGATCGATAAAGTCCAGGCATTGATGTTCGTCGCCGACTCGCCAGCGACCGTCGAGGAGATGGCTCAGGCGCTCGAAGTTCCCGTCTTCGAGATCGAGGAGGCGCTAGAGAGGCTGGGGGGCAAACTGATTCACGACGGCCCGCTCCAGGTGGTGCGGATCGCCGGGGGGTACCAACTGTGCACGAAGCCTGACTACGCCGAGGCGGTCGCCCGGTTTTTGAAGCCGCAGCAGCAACGGCTGAGCCGGAGCGTGATGGAGGTCCTTGCCATCGTCGCCTACCGCCAGCCCATCACGGGGCCCGAAATCGATGCTATCAGGGGAGTCCAGAGCGACTATGGGCTCAATCAACTCATCGAGAAGCGTCTTGTAGCAGAGATGGGACGAAAACAGACTCCCGGCCGTCCTGTGATATATGGCACGACTCAGCAGTTCCTCCATCTGTTCAACCTTGAAAAGATCGAGGACCTGCCGGATTTGAAACTCACCATCGACGCCATTGGCACCGACCAGCCGCCGGAGCAGCCGGCGCTCATCGAGGCCAACTAGCCGATGCGGACGAGGACTCTCCTTTGCGTCTTCTTGGCCCTGGCCGCGCCATGCGCGTTCGCCAGGCTTGTCGTGACGGCGGAGAGCGCGATCGTGATCGCGGCCCGTAGCGGAAAGGTGCTGTACGAAAAGGACGCGGACGCCAAGCGGTATCCGGCGAGCACGACCAAGATCATGACGGCGCTCCTTCTGGCGGAGCGGGTCGACCCGGACACGATCATTACTGCGCCGGACGACGTCGAGAGCGTCGGTGGCTCCAGCCTGCACCTCCGGCCGGGAGAGAAGGTGTCCGCAGGCGACCTGCTGCTTGCGATCTTGTTGCGAAGCGCGAACGACGCGGCCTACACGGTCGCACTGTACATGGGCGGTTCTGTGGAGAACTTCGCGAAGATGATGAACGATCGCGCGAAGGAGATCGGCTGCACGAACACGCACTTCGTCAATCCACACGGTCTGCACGACCCCGACCACTACACGACCGCACGCGACCTGGCGAAGATCGCCCGCGTGGCCATGCAGAACAAGCGGTTCGCGAAGGCCGCCGGTTCGATCAGCAAGACGATCTCGCGGTCGGACGACGAAGAGGACGTCGTGATCAAGACCCACAACAAGTTCTTGGAGACGCGCCCCGACGCGACTGGCGTCAAGACGGGCTGGACGGTGCCGGCGGGGCGGTGCTTCGTCGGCAGCGCTGAGCGCGACGGCCTCTCGGTCATCACTGTGGTCCTGAAGAGCGACGACTGGCTCGACGACTCGGACGTGCTCGCCGACTGGGCGTTCGAGACTTGGCACAGGGTGACGCTCGTCC
>DATLWQ010000127.1:0-6926 GCA_035576225.1 Fimbriimonadaceae bacterium
GTGAGCCGGGTGATCTTCGCCGACAACGTTGCAAAGAGTGGCTCCGGATTCCCTTGACCAAACGGCTCCAGGCGGTGCAGGTCTGCAATGGCTTCTGGGCCCGCCTCCTCTCCCTCCACCACCGCGTCGATGTGGAACCTCGGTACGAGGTCCTCGGGCGAGAGCACGTGCTCGGCGTAGGCGCGCAGCGCGTCTGCGAACTCTTTGACGTTGCCCTGCTCCAGCGAGAACCCGGCCGCAAGTTCGTGTCCGCCGCCGGAGAGCAGCAGGCTTCGCGCGTCATCGATCGCTGAGGCGAGATTGAAGCCCTCGATCGACCTCGCCGAGCCCTTCGCCGACCCGTCCTCGTCGAGCGCAATGACGAACGCGGGACGCCTGAACTGCTCGACGAGTTTGCCAGCGACGATGCCGATGATGCCCGCATGCCAGCCCTCCTTCGCGACCACGATCGCTCGGTCGTCGGCGCTCGCCTCGGCTGCCTGTTCCATCGCCTCCTCGAACACGCGTTGCTGTTCCGCCCTGCGCTGCTCGTTCAGCCGGTCGAGGATAGAGGCCATACGCCGAGCCTCCTGCATGTCGTCCGTCAAGAGCAGGTCGAGCGCGACCGAAGCGTCGTCGATCCGCCCCACTGCGTTGATCCGCGGCCCGATCTGGAAGCCGATGTTGCGGGCTGTCAATCGTCGACGCCCTGAGAGTTCGGCCACCTCGAGCAGCGCGATCAATCCAGGCTTCTGCGTCTCGGCGAGCTGTCTCAGGCCGAACGACGTTATGACTCGGTTTTCGTCCAACAGAGGCATGACGTCAGCGACTGTGCCGAGCACCGCCAGGTCGAGGAAGGCCCGATAGAACTGACTTTCCTTGTATCCAATCTCCTTCGTGATCCCGGCGCAGAGTTTGAACACGACCCCGACGCCGCTGAGGTCGGGCCAGGGATAGCGAGAGTCGCGCCTGTGAGGGTTGACGACGGCCTCGGCTTTTGGTACGGTTTCTCCGACCTCGTGGTGGTCCGTCACGACCACACGCATTCCTAGCGCGTGAGCGGCCTCCACCTGCTCATGTGCGGAGATTCCACAGTCGCAGGTCAAGAACAGTTTCGCCCCAGTCTCGGCGGCCTTCTGGACGGCGTCCTGGTGGATTCCGTACCCCTCGCGCATCCTGTGCGGAACGTGTGCGACGACGTCGCACCCGATCTTGGTCAGGAACCGCGTGAAGAGCGCAGCGCTCGTCACTCCATCCACGTCGTAGTCGCCGTGGACGAAGACCCTCTCCTTGCGCTCTCGGGCACCGAGAATCTCCTTGACCGCCAGATCGTAGTCGGGCAGGGCCTCGGGCGGGTGCATGTCGTCAAGCGAGGGGTTGAGGAAGTCTTCTGCGGCGGCAGGCTCAGTGATCCCGCGTCCAGTGAGCACGGCTGCGACGATCGGAGGGATACCGAGTTCGCTCGTCAGCACTGAATCGGCCGAGCGGTTGCGCTCGGCCGTGTGCCAGATCGACTGTGGGGTCGTCGCCAGGTCCATCGACTATCAGATGATAGACCGACGGGCGTCGACCCCGCACGAGAGTTATTCAGACTTTTTCGACCTGGGTGAAGTCCAGTTCGACCGGAGTGTCTCGACCGAAGATGCTGATCATCACCTTCAGTTTCTCCTTGTCGGGACTGATCTCCTCGATGCGGCCCTGGTAGTCGATGAACGGGCCGTCGATGACCCTGATCTGGTCGCTCTTGACGAAAGCCACCTTTGGTGCCTCCTCACTCGCCTCGAGGTTGTGCAGGATGCGTTTGACCTCGTAGTCCTCGAGGGGGACCGGTTTGTTCCCGCTTTGCACGAACCCTGTCACCCCGCTGGTGCTCTTCACGAGTTTGTAGGTCTCGTCGGTCAGGTTCATCTGCACCAGGATGTAACCCGGGAAGACCTTCTTAGAGACGATGACCCTCTTTCCCGCCCTTATGCCGAGTTCCTGCTCCATGGGGATCAAGATTTCGAAGATGTCCAAGTCCCACAGCCGTTCGGCCTGGGCGCGGCGCGTGAGCATGTCGCGCACCTTGTTCTCGTGGCCAGCGATCGTGTGGACTGCGTACCAGGCCCTTGCCATTTGCTAATGTGACCCCACGATCGCGTTGACGATCTCTCCCATGACGAGGGCCGACCCCATCAAGAGAAGAACTATGAAGATGCAGACAGCCAGTACCACGCCGGAGAGGCGTGTCGTCTCCTGCGGCGTTGGCCAGTTGACGTGCTTCATTTCACGTATGATGTCGCGATAGAAGCCCTTGGGGCCCCTACGCATCTTCGGCATGGGCACGGAGCCCGAGGGTGGCTTGGACCTACTCATCTCTGTCCCCCCTCCTGCGGCGAACGGGCGGGCCGTCCGTGGCAGGGGGATACGTAGATGATACCCAGGGAAAGAGCGGATTTCGACCCCTATGGGGCCCCCGTGCGCTACCTTCTGATCTTGACGATCTTGTAGCGGAGAGTACCGGCGGGCGCCTCGTAGTTGGCGACCTCGCCGACCTCCTTGCCCATGATCGCCTGCCCAAGCGGGGATTCCTCGCTGATCAGGTCTTCGTCCGGGTTTGCCTCGGCACTGGCGACGACCCGGACCTCGAACTCTGTCCGCCTGCGGGTCTCCCTCAGTGTGACGCGCGAGCCCAGGCCGACTGTCTTGGTCGGAATCTTCCTCGATTCCAAGACCTCTGCGTTCGAGAGGGTGATCTTGAGTTCGGAGATGCGGCTCTCGACGAGCGCCTGCTCCACCTTGACCTCGTCAAGTTCGCTGTTGTCCTCGCTGTACTCGCCGTGGTCTTTGCTCTCACGGATCCTCTCTGCGATCTCGGCGCGCTTGACCACGGAGAGACGGCGAAGTTCCTCCTGGAGCCGCGTGTGGCCCTCTTTGGTCAAGAGGATCGGCTCTGTGCTTTCAAGTTCGATCTCGTCCATAGTCGGTTTCGCGATGGCGCGCATTATATCTGGCCCCAGTCCGTCTTGCTCGCCCTTGAGCCGTTTATCCGCGGCACTCCACAGCCTATCGGCATTCGGAGATGGTAATGAAACCCGAAAAATCTGCCTGATTAGGCAAAAATGGGCTCAAATCCTGTTATATGTAGGTAACTTTTCCACAATGCGTTTTTTATGGCTCCTAGCGGGCCTTTCGTTGGCCGGGGCAGTTCTGGCGACCGGTGACCAGACGGCCGCCATCAAGCGGATCGCGCCCGAGGTCGTATTCAGTGTCGAGCAGGTGCCCGGCACCGGAGAGGTCGTCCAACTGCACTACGTCGGCGACACGTTCGACGAGGCCTCGCTTCAAAAGGACGCCCAGGCGCTGGCCACCAGCCTAGGATCCGCCGTCAACAGTTTCCAGTTCTATCCCGCGACAGGTGAGGCTGAGGCTAAGGCGATCTTCGTGACCGACTACATGTTGGACCCCTCGCAGGGCGACATTCGGCTGCAGCCTCTAGTGCGCGCCTTCAGCCGAGGGAAGGGCGGTCGGCACGTCAAGTCGTTCAGCGTCACTATCGTCGGCCAGACTCCCAGCGCATACACGACGCTCCAAACTTACAACTCTCCTAACGTCGCCCTCAAGGCGTTCTACAACGCGAGCCAACCGAGCATCGAGTACCGAATCCTCGCGCTCAATGACGATCCGAACAAGGTGGAGATTCCGCCAAAGCACGTTCCGACTGGCCAGATCACGTCCTCCGAAGGGCGGCAGAGCGGCAGGGCGCCCCTACTCTTTGCGCTCGTCACTGTGGCAAGCGTTTCTGCTGGGGCTTTGGTATACTTCGCCGTGCTTGGAAAGCGCCCATAATCCAGGCTGGAAACTGCTCCAGGGCAGGCTATAGACACGACATGCGAGACGCGGCATCCATCACTGTTTTCGACCTCATCAACGCAGGCTACGAAGTGACAGCCTCGGACGTCATGCTCAAGGCGGACAGCCCTCCGCGGATGAAGCAGCACAGCGAAGTCAGGGACCTTCCCGGAGAATGGCCGGTCATGAAAGAGGCCGACGTGGAACGGATCGTCCACAGCGTCATGTCCGAACGCCAGCGCAAGGGTTTCGAGGCCAACAACGAAATGGACCTCGCCTTCGTGGTCGAAGGGAAGTGCCGCGTCAGAACCAACGTGTATCGACAGAGGGGCACGATGGCCTGCGTCATGCGTATCATTCCGACGCGAATCAAGTCGCTCGAAGAACTCGGCCTGCCCAGCGTGCTCGCCGAGCAGACCCGGCACAGACAGGGCCTCGTGCTCGTCACCGGACCGACGGGCTGCGGCAAGACGACGACCCTCGCCGCCCTTCTCGACATCATCAACAAGGAGCGGCGGTGCCACATCGTGACCATCGAGGACCCGCTGGAGATCGAGCACAGGGATCAGAACTGCTACGTCAGCCAGCGCGAGGTCGGCCTGGACACCGAGGACTTCATGCCCGCCCTGCGCGCCGTCGTCCGCGAGGCGCCCGACGTGATCCTTATCGGTGAGATGCGCGACGTCACGACCATGCATACGGCCCTGCAGGCAGGTGAGACCGGCCACTTGGTCTTCAGCACGGTCCACACACAGAGCGCCTACGACACGCTCGACCGAATTATCAACATGTTCCCGCCGCACGAGAAGAAGCACCTTTGTCTTCGACTCGCCGGCTCGCTCAAGGCCGTCATCGCCCAGAAGTTGGTGCCGAGGGCGGACGGGAACGGACGCGTCGTCGTCGCCGAGATCCTGATCTGTACCCCGACCGTCTCAAAGGCGATCGAGGACGGGGCGTTCGGCGACCTTTACCACCTCATGAATGAAGGCGGGTTCTGGGGCATGCAGACCATGAACCAGGGCCTAGCCCGCTACGTCAAGGCGGGCGTCATTGACGAAGAAACGGCGATCAACCACGCGGGGATCGTCTCTGAACTCAAGCAGATGCTCCGCCGCTAAAATGGTTGTTTGTTATGTCCAGGTTGCACGATCTGTTGCACCACATCGTTGAGGTCGACGCCAGCGACCTCCACCTCAAGGTCAATAATCCTCCGTTGATCAGGCTACGGGGCGACCTTGTACGCCTCGACGAGCCGCCCTTCACCAGGGACGAACTGGAGAACATCCTGCTCTCGATCCTGACTGAGGAGCGGAAGAAGATCCTCTACGAGTTCAAGGAACTCGACCTCTCATACGCCGTCGAGGGGCTCGCGCGCTTCAGGGTGAACATGTACTGGCAGCGCGGCGTGGTCGGCGCGGTGTTCCGGTTGATCCCGTTCGTGATCCGCTCCATCGACGACCTGCAGATCCCGCAGGTCACAAAGAAACTTGCGATGCTGCCGCGCGGGCTGATCCTTGTGACGGGCCCGACCGGCTCCGGCAAGTCGACGTCGCTTGCCGCGATGATCGACCATATCAACACCAACGCCAGCAAGCACGTCATCACGATCGAAGACCCGATCGAGTACGTCCACGCCGACAAGAAAAGCATCATCAACCAGCGCGAAAGGGGGACCGACACGCACTCTTTCGCGGACGCGCTGCGGCACGTCATGCGCCAGAACCCCGACGTCATCCTTGTCGGCGAGATGCGCGACCTGGAGACCATCCAACTCGCAATCACCGCCGCAGAGACGGGGCACCTTGTGTTTTCAACTTTGCACACGGTGGATGCTGCGCAGACCATCGACCGCGTCGTCGACGTATTCGAACCCGACCAGCAGGAGCAGATCAGGACGCAGTTGAGCGTCACGCTCCAGGCGGTCATCTCGCAACAACTGCTCCCGACGGCGGACGGGAAGGGAAGGGTCGCTGCGTTCGAGGTCATGGTCGTCACGCCGTCGATCCGCACCCTCATCAGGGAGGCCAAGACCCACCAACTTGGAATGGACATCCAGACGGGCGCGCAGTTCGGCATGCAGACGCTGGACGCCTGCCTCGTCAACCTGCTCAAAGAGGGAAGGATCGACTACGAGCACGCCGTGGCGAAGTGCTCCAACGTCGCGGACTTCAACAGACGGGCCGCTAACGCCGGCCTCCTGGAGGTGGCAAATGCTGCGAATTGAGGATCTTCTCCGCAGATGCGTCGAGATGGACGGCTCCGACCTCCATCTCAAGACAGACGCTGGCAAGACCTACGTGCGCGTCTATGGCGACCTCCACCCCCTCGACGATGTCGCGCCTTTCACGGAAGACGAGTTCAAAGAGGCCATGTCGACGATCCTCTCGCCCACTCAGTGGGAGAAGTTCGACAAGGACATGGAACTCGACTTTGCCTACGAGATCGAGGGCGTCGCGCGCTTCCGCGGCAACATGTACCTACAAAGGAGCCATCTGCAGGCGGCCTTCCGCGTCATTCCGCTTCTGATTCAGACGATGGAAGACCTCAATCTTCCATCCGCCTGTTACGACTATGTCGAACGCCCGCGCGGGCTCGTTCTCGTGACGGGGCCGGCAGGATCGGGCAAGTCGACGTCGCTCGCAGCGATGATCGACCGCATCAACCGCACCAGGCCCGTGCACATCGTGACCGTCGAGGACCCCCTAGAGTTCGTCCACGACGACCATCTGGCGCTGATCAACCAGCGCGAACTCGAGCAGGACACGCTGAGTTTCGCCAACGCCCTCAAGTTCGTGCTGCGCCAAGACCCCGACGTCATCCTCGTCGGCGAAATGCGCGACCTCGAAACCATTTCAACGGCCTTGCTCGCGGCCGAAACCGGCCATCTCGTGCTCTCGACCCTGCACACGCTCGACGCCACGGAGACCATTCAGCGCATCATCGCCGTCTTTCCGCCGCCCGAGCAGAAACAGATCCGTTTGCAGCTCGCTTCCACGCTCAAGGCGGTCATCAGCCAGCGCCTCGTGCGCAAAGGCGACGGCCAGGGCCGCGTCCCCGCCGCCGAAGTAATGATCGCTACCGGCTACATCCGCGACTGCATCATGAACCCCGACAAG
>DATLWQ010000128.1:0-2536 GCA_035576225.1 Fimbriimonadaceae bacterium
CATCTGCAGATCGAGGCGATGAAGGTCGGGTTTGCGGAGATCTTCTCGCACCTCAGCGACCCGGTTACGATGCGCGTGCCTGTCTCGGACTTGTTGGACGATGGATATTTATCAAAGCACGCAGAGCGGGTCAAGAAGGACAGGGCTTCGGTGCCTTCGACGTTGCTCGCGTCGGCGCCTAGTACGGTCTACCTGTGTGCGGCGGACGACGAGGGGATGATGGTCTCGTTCATCCAGTCGAACTTCAATGGCTTTGGCAGCGGGATCGTGATTCCTGGAACGGGGATTGCGATGCAGAACCGGGGCTCCGGGTTCACTCTCGAACCCGGGCACCCGAACGAGGCTGCGCCTGGCAAGCGGCCGTTCCACACGATCATTCCCGGGTTTGCGACCCAAGGCGACGATCCACTGATGGCGTTCGGCGTGATGGGCGGACACATGCAGACGCAAGGGCACGTGCAGACGATGGTGCGGATGTTCGTCTACGGGCAGAACCCGCAGGCGGCGAGCGACGCTCCAAGGTGGCATGTCTCCGAGAGCGGCGACGTGCTCTTGGAAGAGGGATTTGATCCTGACGTAGCGCGCGTGTTGGAGTCTCGCGGGCACACGGTCAAGTCTGGCCAACCGAGCGGGCTGTTCGGCGGCGGGCAGTTCGCGCTGCGGCTCGAGGACGGCTACTGCGCCGCGAGCGACCATCGCAAAGACGGCTGCGCGCTAGGCTTCTGAACTACCAGCCAGCGAGGATCTTGTCGGTCTCTTCGAAGTGCTCGGTCTCGTCTTCGACCATCGTCTCCAGACGCGTGGCTAGTCCCTGCTCGCCCAGTTCGTGCGCGGCTTCGGCGAGCCGCTTGTAGGTGCGGATCGCCTCCTGCTCGGCGTCGCGGACGTTGCGCAGCATCTCGACCGGGTCGCTGGCCTGCGGGACCTCGCGCACCTCTACGGACGGCGACATTCCGAGCGCGACGACCTTGTCGGCCAGGAACTGCGCGTGTCCGAGTTCGTCGGGGATCTCCGCCTGGAAGAACGCGCGCAACTGCGGCCTATAGGGGCCCTGCACCGCTGCGGCGTAGGTCGTGTACATGACGACGGCCTGGTACTCGGCGCTCAGCGCGTCGTTGAGCCGGGCCGCGAGCTCTTGCAAGGTTAGGGTTTGTGTTGGCATCGCTACTTAAATAGAGACCCGGAAGCCCTGGTCGGTTGCCCTCGTGGGACCAAGCGACCAGGGCGCAATCGGTCGCTACTCAGTAAGGTCGAGCGTGAAACTTGCGTCGACGTTTGTCGGGCCCATCGGTACGCCTGTCAGTTGGCCCTCCGTGCGCACCGCGACGCCGCTCTTGACGTCGATCCACACGTTGCCGGAGGAACTTGCGCCACCTTCCTTTTCCACGTTCGAGAACTTGATCTTGAACGTGTCGTGGCCGTTCTTCTGCTCTCGTGCCTCGACCGAGTACTTGTAGGTCATCGCATTGACGCCCTTGTCCTTGTTGGCCTCTTGTTCTATGGTCCATGTGGATCCGACGTCGACCGGCTTGTCTGGCCACAGAAAGTTCATGATGGCCGCAGTTCGATAGGTGGAGTCGTCCATCTCGCCGCCATCGATCTTGAGGATGTTTCCTTTGGTGTCGTACGTCGTCGTCGTATCGTGGTCTTCGCCCGCTGGAAAGTCACCGTTCGCTGTGTGGGCAATAAGGTTTGCAGTCGACGATTTGATCGCATAGGTGCCGTCATTGTTGATCTCCGCGACCACTTCTGAGATGTCGGCGGTCACTGAGATGTCCTGCCCCTGCATGTTCATTTGGACGTCGAGTTTGTAGTTGTTCTTGTCGCCCAACTTGAGCGTTCGCTTGAGTGTGATTGCGCCGAGGGTCGATGCCGTGGCAAGGGCCGCGACGAGCAGAGAAGAAAACAGGAGAATTGCCTTTTTGTTCATGGGTCAGACCTCTGGCTACTATACGATCCAGAAGCGCGAAAGTTGCGCCCGAAGTGCCTAGGCGGAGGTTGGTATTCTGACCGAAATGGTCTCCAACCTCACCTGCTTCCTTTGCGGGAAGCACTACCCCTCCAACGTCCTTCAGACCCTCTGCCCCGAGTGCAAACGCCCTCTGCGGGTGGACTATGAGTGGCCCGACGGCGCACTAAGCCGCGACGACCTGGCGGACAGGTGCGACCTGTGGCGGTACTCGAGCGTGCTGCCGGCGTGTGAGCCGGTGACCCTGGGCGAGGGGATGACGCCCCTTGCCCGGGCCGAGATCCTTGGCAAGGGCGTCTGGATCAAGGACGAAGGCGTGAACCCGACCGGGAGTTTCAAGGCGCGCGGAATGGCTGTCGCGGTGAGCATGGCCAAGCACCTGGGCGCAAAGGCACTCGCCGCACCGAGCGCAGGCAACGCGGGCGGAGCGCTAGCGGCCTATTCTGCCAAAGCCGGTCTGGAGGCCCACATCTACATGCCCAAGGACACGCCCCATGCGTGTGTGGCGGAGGCGCAGATCCATGGTGCCGACGTGAAACTCATCGACGGGCTGATCAACGACTGCGG
>DATLWQ010000129.1:0-3272 GCA_035576225.1 Fimbriimonadaceae bacterium
GCGCAAGGGATGAGCGCACAGATCCTGGACGGGCTGGCACTGGCGCGACAGATCCGCGCTGAATTGAAGGAGCGGGTCGCAGGGATGTCCGTGGCGCCACGGATCGAGGCGATCGTAGCCTCGCAGGACCCCGCTTCGGTCGCCTATGTGGGCATGAAGCGCAAGTGGGCCGGGCTCTGTGGCATGGAGAGCGGCGAGTGGGCCGCCGGCCCCGCGACGACGCAGGACGAACTGATAGGGCAGATCGAGAAGCTGAACTCCGATCCTGCGGTTCACGGGGTCTTGATCCAGCATCCTCTTCCTTCGCATCTGGACGAGCACGCCGCACTGGAGGCTTTGGGGGCTTCGAAAGACGTAGACGGGATCACTCCCGCCTCGCTGGGGCGGCTGACTGCGGGGCTATCGGGATTTCGCTGTGCGACGCCGCTGGGGATGATGAAACTGCTCGACCACTACGGGATCGAGTGCAGCGGCAAGCACGCGGTGGTGATCGGGCGTTCGGTGATCCTGGGCAAGCCCGCCGCGCTGATGCTGTTGGAGAAGAACGCGACGGTGACGATCGCCCACTCGCGGACCGTCGATCTGCCTTCGCTCGTGCGGCAGGCGGACATTGTCGTTGCGGCGGTCGGTCGGGCGGAGATGGTGAAGGGCGACTGGCTGAAGCCGGGCGCGGTCGTGCTTGATGCGGGATACAACAAGGTGGAGGGGCGCGACAAGGACGTGGGCGACTGTGAGTTCGCTTCGTGCTCCGAGGTGGCCTCGTGGATCACGCCCGTGCCCGGCGGGGTCGGGCCGATGACGGTCGCGAGCCTGCTCTGGAACACGGTCGAGGCGGCGGCGAAATTCACGCAGTCGTGACACTTGCTTCGCTGACTCGCGCCGCGCTGGCTCTCGAGGGAAATAGAGTCAGCGCAGCACGAGTCAGAAGAGCACGCGATCACACTCAGTTCATCTTGCTCACAAACGAGAGGCGTAGCGAATAGTCGGGCGAATCCTTGGTGAGTCCGACGCCGACGCCGAACTTGAACAGCGCCTCGTCGTGGAAGTTAAAGCTGACCTCCGGCATGAGTTCGTGCGAGCCGTGGTCGACGATGTCGCTTGAGAGTTCGAGCGCGTAACCCATCCGCTCACCTGCCGTGCGTCCCCAGGCGAGGCTGTAGCCGTAGGTCACCTTCTGGCGCGAGGCGTTGACCATAGAGACGTCGATGTTGGCCATCCAGGCCGTGGGGGGCACCAGATTGCCAAGGATCCACTGGAAGTGGAACTCACCGGGCTCGCCGTTGAACGGGTCGTCCTCGTACTCGAGCCCGATCGTGTGGTTGACCTCGGGGTCGTAGTTGAGCCGGTGGAACACTTCCAGCCCGGTCGCCTCATAGCCGAGTCCGCAGCCGTCCTCCGCAGAAAAGTGGGAGTGGATCTCGAAGCCCCAGTCGACAAATTTGCCGAGGCCGAGGAAGAGCCCCGGCTCGACCTCAGTCTCCGTGCTGCTGCCCGACTTGATGACGTTGACGTCGCCGACGAACTGCCACAGACCGTCGTGGCCGAGGTCGTAGTTGGTGGTGCGGATGAAGAGCCGGCTGTGGTGCGCGAGCGCGGTCGCCGGGAAGATGACGAGAAGAAGGAGAAACTTTTTCATTGCATTTGGTGGTGGTCGTGCATTGCGCCACTTTTTTCCTCATCGGCCATCGGGGTGTCCGGTGTGACGAACGAGGACGTGTTGTCTTTCAAAGGTGCCTAAGGCGCGGGCCCAGAAGCGGGCCAGCGAAGTTGACGAGGTCGTCTTAGGTGCTCAGGCGAAGCGCGGCGGTTCGACCGGTGGGGCGCGGTGCATGTCCTGCACCGAGTCGTCAGGCTCCGGGTAGGACTGCCTGAATTTGAAGATGGGAAATCCAGTGATGACCGGCACGTCGGGAACAAGCGCGGGCGCGGATATCGTGCTTAGATCGCTCTTGGCTTGCTGCTCGGTGCGCTCCTTGCAGCGACATTGGACGAAGTCCTTGTCGCCCGGCTTGGGCACTACCATCTCAGTGGTGCCGTCGCTCATGCGCTTGGCGATGGTCTGGACTGAGGCGGTCGGGCACTGGGTGCCGGGGGCTGTGGTCGTGCCGAGCGAGAGGGAGAGCATCGCGACGAGCGGCAGTACCGCCTGCCACATGAGCGTTCGTCGCTTTCTTTTGCTCATTCTCCTGTCTGCCCAGGCTACCTGGACCGGCTAATGAGGTCCCTGGGCGTAGAATGGCGGCAGGATGGCGTGGAGCGACTATCGCGAGTTTCTTGGGGCCCTGGAGAAGGCGGGCGAACTGAAGCGGATCACCGAGGCGGTGTCGCCCTACCTTGAGGTGACCGAGATCGCCGACCGCGTGATGAAGTCGGGCGGGCCTGCGCTGCTTTTTGAGACCGTCGTCGGACCGCCGCACCGGCTCGGCACTCCCGATCCCCGAAGCGCGGTTATGGGGATGCCTTCGATTCTGAGTGGGGCGGGTGAGCCCCTCACCCCGGCCCTCCCCCAAGGGGGAGGGAGTTCGGGCAGCCCTTCTTCGCTGGCTGCGGCGGTTCGGGCGGTGAGTGAGGGGGCCTCTACCCCCTCCCTAACCCTCCCCCAAGGGGGAGGGGACTGGGTGCCGCTGGAGAGCGTGCGCTACGAGCACCCGATCGCGATCAACACGATGGGCTCGCGCAAGCGTATGTCGATGGCGCTGAGTTGCGACGACTTCGAGGAGCACGCGGAGCGGATCGCGAAACTGCTGCCGCCGCCGGTGCCGAAGAGCGCGAAGGACGCGCTGAAGTTCGCGGTCGACGCCTTCAAAGAGGTGAAAGACGCGATCCCGCGCACGGTGAGGGACGCGCTGTGCCAGGAAGTCGTGATGCAGGGCGACGAGATCGACTTGCGCAAACTGCCGATCCTGACGTGCTGGCCCGAGGACGGCGGCCCGTTCATCACGCTCCCGCTGGTCTTCACCTACGACCCGAACACCGGCAAACGCAACGTAGGCATGTACCGGATGCAGCTCTACGACCGGAACACGTGCGGCATGCACTGGCAGATGCACAAGACCGGAATGCGCCACATGGAGGATTCCGCTAATTCCCCTCGCCCCTCTGGGGGAGAGGGGTCAGGGGTGAGGGGCATGCAGGTCGCGGTCGCGCTGGGTGGAGACCCGGCGTACACGTTTTCGGCGATCTCGCCACTGCCGCCGGGGTTGGACGAGATGGCGTTCGCGGGGTTCTTGCGTCGCAAGAGCGCGGAACTCGTGCCGTGCAAGATGATCGAC
>DATLWQ010000130.1:0-2147 GCA_035576225.1 Fimbriimonadaceae bacterium
GACGCCCTGATCGGTGACCTTGTACTCCTTGTTGAGCGTGGACTCCTGCTCGCACGTCATGCGCAGCGTGTCGCCGACCTTGATCTTGGTGTCTTGGGCGAGCGCGAGGGCGGACGACATGACGGCTAATAGCAGGACGAGACGCTTGAGCATCGGGCAGAGTTCCTCTAAAGGCTCAGACGAGACGGGCTACTGTATCGCTTCGTTTGAATCTGCCATAGGAGTCGTTAGGCGGTGCGAAATAGAGAGGGATGGTGCCACAGGCCGGACTTGAACCGGCGACCCTCGCATTTTCAGTGCGATGCTCTACCAACTGAGCTACCGTGGCACATTATGGCGAGGATGACGGGACTTGAACCCGCGACCTCCGGCGTGACAGGCCGGCGCTCTAACCACTGAGCTACACCCCCGCAGGCGGACGATCATTATTCCACTTTTGAGCCTGGCGGGGCAAGGCCGAGCAGGCGGCCTAGGGCCCACGGCCCCGGGCTAATCGGCCCCGAAGAACGCGCTCGCAGCGGCTCCCTGCTGCTCTGCGTCGAGCAGGAAAGCATCGTGGCCGTAGGGGAGGTCGATCTCGAAGTGCTGCGCCGTACAGCCCGCCTTCTGGGCCATCGCAAGCAGTTCCCTGCTCTGGTACGACGGGTACAGCCAGTCGCTCGTGAACGACGTGAAGAGGTATTCGCTCTTCGACCCTTGGAGCGAACGGCAGTCGTAGTAGTCGAGCGCGCGCGTCAGCACAAGATAACTGTTCGGGTCGAAGCGCTTGGTGAACTTCTCGGCCTGGTAGGAGAGGTAACTCTCGACCTCGAACTCCGTATCGAGCGTCCAGTCCTGCTTCTCCTTGTCCTGGAACCTGCGCGCGAACTTGTGCTCGAAACTCGCGTCGCTGAGATAACTGAGGTGGCCGACCATGCGTGCGATGGCGAGGCCGTCGGTCGGCGGATCGTCCTGCGGGTAGTCGCCACCGCGCCATTTGGGGTCGCGCATGATCGCTTCCCTGCCAATCTCGTTGAAGGCGATCTGCATGGCTGTATGCGCCTTGCAGCACCCGGTCGTCCAGACCTTGCGCACGCTCCCCCGCCTCGACCACTCAAGCGCCTGCATACCGCCCATGCTTCCGCCGCATACGCCGAGCAGGGTCTCGATTCCGAGCGACCTGACGAGCCTGATCTGGCACTCGACCATGTCGCCGATGGTGACGAGCGGGAATCGCGAGCCCCATGGTTTGCCGTCTTTGTGGTTTATCGTTGGGCCAGACGAGCCCTGGCAACCGCCGAGACAGTTGGAACCGATGACGAAGTACTTGTCGGTGTCGATAGCCTTTCCCACCCCGACGATGCGGTCCCACCAGCCGACCGCGTGAGAGTCGCCGCTCAGTGCGTGACAGACGAGGATCGCGTTCGACTTGTCTGCGTTAAGTTCGCCCCAAGTCTCGTAGGCAATGGTGACGCTTGGGAGAGGCTGGCCGCACTCGCAATCAAGCGCGCCGACTTCGGCGTACTTCCTGCCGTCTGGTCGCGCGGCCTGGCGGTCGTTGTCCTCGAACAGGGACGGATCCATCTACTCGCGCTTGTACCCCGGCCTGTTGGGCTGTCCACGCACTGTGGAGACCGGCGGCTGGCCGTCCTCCTGCTCTGTAGCGGGCTCTTCGACCGGCGGTGCTTCCATGACCGGCGGAGCATCGACGGGCGCCTCTTCTTCGACCTTCGCGCCGATGGCCGCCTTCTCTGCGGCCTCTTTGGCGAGGTTGAGCATGCGGGTGAACTCGCCGGGATCCTTGGCGCGGCTGCGAGCGTGGTCCTTGTCGACGATGCCCTGTTCGACGAGCGCCGCAAGGCTCTGGTCGAGAGTTCGCATCTTCTGCTTCGACCCGGTCTGGATGATCGAACTGATCTGGTAGGTCTTGTTCTCGCGGATCTGGTTGCGGACCGCAGAGGTCGCGTTGAGGACCTCGAAGGCGGCGACGCGGCCGCGCCCGTCGGAACGCTTGACCAGCGTCTGTGAAATAACTCCGAGCAGGTTGACCGAAAGTTGCATGCGGATCTGCTGCTGTTGGTGGATCGGGAAGACATCCACGATGCGGTCGACAGTCTGGACCGCGTCGACGGTGTGCAACGTCGCAAAGACCAAGTGGCCGGTCTCAG
>DATLWQ010000131.1:0-6404 GCA_035576225.1 Fimbriimonadaceae bacterium
CGACGACGCGATCCTGGTCGAAGAGTGGGTCAAGGGCACCGAAATCTCGACCCCGGTGGCGGGCGACCAGGTTCTCCCCGCCGTCGAGATCGTCCCTGCAAGCGGCCGATACGACTTCGAGTCCAAGTACACGCCCGGCGCGACCGAGGAGGTCTGCCCGGCGCGCATCTCAAAGGAGCAAGAGAAACACGCCGGAGAACTCGCGCTCAGCGCCCACCGCGCCCTCGGATGCATAGGCGTCACGCGCACCGACATGATCGTCGCCAAGGACCGCATCGTCGTCCTGGAAGTCAACACCCTCCCTGGGATGACCAAGACCAGCCTCGTCCCTAAGAGCGCAGCCACCTACGGCTGGAGTTTCAACGACCTCGTCCAATGGATCGTGCAGGATGCCCTCAAAGCGGCGCAAGTCCAAGGCTAGGAAGACCAAGCGCTTCGTCAAGCCGGCCGATCCTGCTCCCTGGCTCTGGTCGATCCTTGCGGTCAACATCCTCATAGGGCTCCTCTTCAGCCCGGTCACAAGCCTCGCCACCCTCCGCGTCGACGGCGCGAACCCGATCGACCAGGAAGCCATCGGTGCGATCGTCCAGTCCGCAAAGGGCGCGCCAGCCCTGAGAGTCGACCGAAACACGATCCAGTCCGCCGTCGAACGCATCAGTTCGATCGAGCAGGCTTCTCTCCGAGTCAACGTCTTCGGACGCGGCGTCCTCACGCTTAATTACCGCACGCCGATCGCCACAGTCGCGGGCTCGCCAGACACCTATCTTTCGGACTCGGGCACGGTCTACGTCTCCCACGCAAAGAAGTCGCTGAAGGGAGTCGTCGAACCCCCTGCGCCGACCAACGCGCAAAACCTCTCGGTTTTTGGTGCATGGCGCTCCGCCGCCGCAGCAAAGATGTGCGAAAATATGGTTCAACGACTGCCGGACTTGGAGTGGCGGCTGGTCGTTGCGCAGGCGGGCTACGTTAGCCTCCAACTGTCAGATGGCGGGATCGTGGAATTTGTCTCGTTCGACGACACGGAGACGAAGGTCGCCAAACTCGCGGAGATTCTGCACAGCGACCCCAAACTGTTCCAAAAGCACAAAAAACTGAATCTGTCGTCCCCTCTCAAGCCGACCGTCGAACCGTAACACTGAAATGAGTCCAAACGCGAAAAAGTCCGTTGCCTGGGTATGGCCCGTGAGCCTGCTTGCGATGGTGGTCGGCTTCTTCACCTCCGTCGCCTGGATTTCGGACAGGGCTGAGAACAACCGCCTGCAGAACTTGCCGGTCGACGTTCGTGAGCGTCTCGTCGCTGGCCGGCTCGATGCGCAGTCCAACCTCGTTGGACTCAACGAGGAGATCCAAAAACTCCGCGACGAGAACACAAGGCTGCAGAACCTCCTGGCAGAAGGTAGTAAAGGCACCAAGGAACTCAACAACAGCCTCCAGGACACGAAACTGTTCGCGGGCCTCACTGAGGTCACGGGGCCAGGGCTCAGCCTGGTCCTACGTGACTCAAGAAAGCCGCTGGACAACGTCCTCGACCCGGCTGGCGGCATCATCCACGACACAGACGTCCTCAAGATCGTCAACGAGTTCTGGAACGCCGGCGCCGAGGCGATCGCGGTCAACGGGAAGAGGGTCGGGCCCAGGACGAACTTCCGTTGTGTAGGCTCAACCATCCTCGTCGACAGCGTCAAGATCGCCACGCCGGTGAGGATCGATGTCATCGGTGATCCGCAGACCCTCCTGGGCGCCATCAACCTGCCGGGCGGGCCGCTCGATGAGATCCGGGCCGTCGACCCTGCGATGGTCGCCCTCTCGGTCGTCGAAAGGCAAAGGCTCAACGCCTACACGGGCACCATGTCGTCCAAGTACGCCCAGTTGCCAGGCACGGGCAAGAAAGGGAACAAGTAAGTGTTCCTCATCCCCCTGCTCGCCCTCATCGTCGGCGTGCTCGTCGGCATCAAGACCGCAGTGCCAGTCTCTGGTATCGTTGGTATCTACCTGGGTGTCGCGGTCATCGCAGGGATCGACTCGGTCTTCGGCGGTTGGCGGTCTGCACTGGAGGGTAAGTTCCGGAACGATGTGTTCGTGACCGGTTTTGTCAGTAACGTGCTGATTGCGGCGTTTCTGGCTTGGCTCGGCGACCATCTTGGGATAAATTTATTTTTGGCGGCTGCGTTGGTCATGGGTTGGCGGATCTTCACCAACCTCAGCATAATCCGGCGCATCGGCATCGAACGTTGGAAAGAGGCCCGCGCGGCCCGCGAGTAGCGGAAGCTCGGCTTGTGGACGGTACATGAACAGGATTGCGTATGCGCTCGACATCGGAACGGCCAAGACGGTCTGTTTGGCCGCGACGATAGAAGACGACGAACTGCACGTCGTCTCGGCAGGTGCGGTGACCACCCGCGGCGTCAAAAAGGGGCGCATCATCGACCCGGCACAGGTTGCGGACTGTGTCAAGGCGGCAGTCGGCCGCGTCCGGGAAGAGACCGGCGCCGACGTTGAGGAAGTCATCGTTGGAGTCTCTGGCCTTTCCATCAACAGCGAGTGCAGCCGTGGGATTCGCCCGATGTACCCGCCGGGAAAGACCGTCCACGAGGAGGATCTTCTCCAGGTCAACGAGCACAGCCGTCAAATCCGGTTCGAAGAGGGCTACGAACTGCTCCAGACCCTGCCCTGCAGTTACGTTATCGACGGTGAGGTCGTCGACGGCGATCCGGTCGGCAAGAGCGCCTCCAGGCTGGAGGTCCTGACCCACGTCATGTCCGTCTCCAGCAAGCATCTGGAAACCCTCAACAAGATCGCTCAGTCGGCTGGCGTGAAGGTCGAAGAGTTTGTCCCGATCCCGCTCGCTTCGGGCCTCGGAACGGCTCGCCCGGAGGACGCCGAACTGGGCTGCGTCGTCGTCGACATAGGCCGCGGAACCACCGACGCTGCCCTGTTCAAGGACGGCGCGTGCGTGGCCGTGGCCAGCATCGACGTCGCCAGCCAGCACATAACAAACGATATCGCAGCCCTCATCAAGGTTTCCCCCGAGGACGCCGAGAGGCTCAAGACCGAGCATGGGCACGCAGCCCCCGAACTCGTCGGCGAGGACGAGGTCGTATCGGTAAAACAGGTGGGAAACGACCAGGTGCGGCCCTTCCCACGTAAGGTACTCTCAGAGATCATCGAGAGCCGTGTCCGAGAGATCGCGACAATGCTCAAAGATGCGCTTCTTTCGAGTGAAAAAGCGACAGGGTCGGTCAGGTCCGTGCTGCTCACGGGAGGAGGCGGACACCTCGCTGGGACGGACGAAGTCTTCAAGAAGGTCTTCGGCGCACAGTCCGCACAGTTCGGTGTCCCCAGGCTCGTTGGGCCGAACTCTCGGAAGGCTGCGCTGCCGGAAATGTCGGCCGCGTGCGGTCTCGCGCTGTTCGTCCTCAAGGACGGTGGCGAGGAGCTCGCTCCAGTCGCGGGTGTCGTCGACTGGAAGAAAAGCATTCGGAGCCTAAAGTCGATCTTCGGCAAACGCTCCTAGATACATACATTCATAATCGTTGGACAAGTAGATCGTGGAAACAAAAGGCGCAGTCATAAAAGTCATCGGTGTGGGCGGCGGCGGTTCGAACGCAGTGAACCGCATGATCGAGGCGGGCATCCGCGGCGTGGAGTTCATCTGTATGAACACCGACGTCCAGGCGCTTGACAGGTGCTCTGCCGCCAAAAAGATCCAACTCGGCGCCAACCTGACGCGCGGCCTCGGCGCCGGCGGCGACCCCGAAGTGGGCAAGGCCTCCGCGGACGAGAGCAAGAACGACGTGCGCAAGGCGCTCGAGGGCGCAGACATGGTCTTCCTGACCGCCGGCATGGGAGGCGGCACCGGCACTGGCGCCGCGCCCGTGATTGCAGACATCGCCTCCGAGATTGGGGCGCTCACCGTAGCGATCATCACCAGGCCGTTCGAGTTCGAAGGAAAGCGCCGCGAGAAACTCGCAGGCGATGGCGTCACGTCCCTCATGGGCCGAGTCGACACCCTCATTACGATCCCCAACAACCGCCTCAAGGAGGTCGTCGAGCGTAGGACGACCCTCAGTGACGCCTTCCGCATCGCCGACGACATCCTCCGCCAGGGAGTGCAGGGCATCAGCGACATCATCACCATCCCCGGCCAGATCAACGTCGACTTCGCCGACGTCAAGGCGGTCATGAGCGGCGCGGGCCCTGCCCTGATGGGCATCGGCCACGGGGTCGGCGAGCACCGGGCCATCCAGGCCGCCCAGAGCGCAACGCAGAGCCGCCTGCTCGAGCAGACGATCGACGGCGCGCGCGGCCTGCTCGTCAACATTACGAGCGGCATCGACCTCACCCTCACCGAGGTCAGCGAGGCGATGGACTACATCCACAGCCTCTCCGACATCGACGACGCCAACATCTACTTCGGAACGGTCGTCGAGCCCGAACTGGACGACGAAGTCCGCATCACCGTCCTCGCAACCGGCTTTGGCGAGAAGAAACTTGCGCACAGGGTCGAGAGGAACTCCTCTGCCGCGCTCGTCCAGCAGCGGTTGGATTCGCCTAATCCGACCTTCCCGCCTCAACAGTTCGGTACGCGCGTCTCGCCCAAGGACATTTGGGACCAAGCGAAGCCCGCCAACCGCGAGGCGCCCGCTCAGCCGGAAGAGATCTTTGACGACAACGACATCGACATTCCGGCCTTCCTGCGCGAACACCGCAAGAAGCAGGAAGAGGCCCGCGCATAATCGTGCGACCAAGGGGAGGGTGCCGCTCCTGCGGCACCGCCGACGAAGCGCCATCCATCAGGCCGGTAACTCGGTCCGCAGGAGTGCAGTCCGGCAAAATAGGAGCACAAAGGTGTCGGGTGCCATGGGCAGTCACGGCACAGCCGGGAATGCCCGTGACTCGCGAGCCGCGATGGTTCCCCTTTACCAAGAAGCAAGACCTTACACGTCGACAGAAGAAGCGAAGTCGTCGTGCCCCATGTAGAAGTGCTGCATGAGCCGTCCTGGCTTCAGCCAGATCAGCGAAGACGGAACGCCCGGCAAGAGAAACTCCACCACCCCCTGCGCTTCCTCCACGCTCAGTTCAGATCCGTTCAACCGCACGATAAACAGGTGCAACAGGTCGTCTTCGCCCTCGAACTGATATCTGAACCCACCGACGCGGCCACCGAACGCGTTCGGCTCGATCCCGACGTTCAACATCGCGGTCTCCGACTCGATCGTGCCTCGCGCCTCGGGCAGACGGATCGTCTCGTCCGTCTCGATGCACCGCAACAGCGCCTCCAAGACCTCTCCGCGCTGCCGCGTCTCCTGTTCCGTTGCCACGCCCACTGAAAAGAGTGGCGGAGCGGGTGGGATTCGAACCCACGATATGGTTAGCCATATACACGATTTCCAATCGTGCTCCTTCGACCACTCGGACACCGCTCCGCGTCCAGTCACTATTATGGTCGGTCTCCGCCCGGCCGTGTAGCCGTGAGCAGATACAATGAGGACGATTGAGCATGGGACACGTCCAGCCGACGGCGGGCCAGCCGGTGAGGGAGGCGATCGAGCAGCGCGAACGCGAGTTTCTGAGCCCCCACGCAATGCTCAGCGCCGAATCGCTGGGAAGAAAGAGGGAGGTACCGCCCGACCCGGTCAGGACCGCGTTCCAGCGCGACCGCGACCGCATCCTCCACTCCAAGCCCTTCCGCCGTCTCAAGCACAAGACGCAGGTCTTCATCGACCCGGTAGGCGACCACTTCCGCACGCGGCTGACGCATTCCCTCGAGGTCGCTCAGATCGCACGCACGATCAGCCGAGCCCTCCGTCTCAACGAGGATCTGACCGAGGCGATCGCCCTCGGCCACGACGTAGGCCACACGCCCTTCGGCCACATCGGCGAAGAGGCGCTCGACGAGGTGCTCCAAGACACCGACGATCCAGCGCTGCCCAAGAAGTTCCGCCACTACGAACAGTCACTTCGCGTGGTCGACGTGCTGGAGGACATGAATCTTACACACGAGGTCCTCGCGGGCATCGGCGGCCACAGCAAGGGCCGCAAGGACCTCTCCGCCTTCGATGGCGAGCCCACGAGCACTCTCGAGGCCGCAGTCGTGCGCGTCGCCGACCGGATCGCCTATATGAACCACGATCTCGACGACGCCTTGCGCAGCGGGATCGTCCTCGCGATCCCGGAGCGGTTCCTCCAGATCGGAGAGTCGCACGGTGCACGAATCGGCGCAATGGTTCTCGACGTCGTCACCAACAGCACCGACCTACCAGCCATTAGACTCTCCCAGTCAATGCTCGACGCGATGAACGACCTCAAGGAGTGGCTCTACGAGAACGTCTACCTCGAGTACCCGCGCCGCTACCCAGACATCGAAAAGGCAAAGCACATCGTCAAGTCGCTGTTCCAGCACT
>DATLWQ010000132.1:0-6570 GCA_035576225.1 Fimbriimonadaceae bacterium
CCGATCTACGACATGGAAATGAAGATTGGCTATCACCCCGCGACCAAGAGTGGAGTCGGCTTTGCCTACGCGCCCGTGCACATCACGAAGCAGGAGGAAACGTTCGAGATCCCGATGGACGCGAAGCCGGCGTGCGTCGTGCTCGACCCTGACCACGACTTCCTCCGCGAGATCCCTGATCTGCACTGGTCGAAGGACGAACTGCCGTTTATCCTGATGGACTCGAAGAACCCGGCCGACCGCACCGAGGCGATGAACCGGATGCTGGACGACCCGACCGACGCGAACATCTCGCTCGTCACCTCGGCCCTCGAGGCAGACCGGGACGAGCGCCAGACTGCGTTCCTCTCAGTCACTAAGCTCGCGAACCTCAAGAAGCCCGAACTTCGCTCCTTCTGGCTCGGCCAGATCGACAACCCGAACATGACCCGCGAGGCACAGGCGGTCAGCGCGCTCGGGATGCTTCCGGCGGATGCGGCGACGACGCAGAAACTTCGCTCGCTAATCAACGACAAGGCGCCGATTCAAGTCGTGGTCAACGCGATCAACGCCCTTGCCGCTTGGGACAAGGAAGGAAACGCCGACGTCTTCAAGAAGGCGCAGGGCATCGCCGACCGCCGAGGACGGATCAAGAGGGCCGCAGACCAGGCGCTCGGTCAGTAGTCGTAGGCCGGGCCATCGCTCACCCTTTCCTCCCCTTTGAAGGGAGGGAAAGGTGAGGGTGTGTCCGTTGGTCTCTTGAATCGGCGTGTTCGGATATGCTTGCTGGCATGCTCACGCCGCGCACAGTTTTCACTGTCCTGGCCATCGCCGCAGCGACCATAGCCAGCGCCCAGACGTACGACCCCAACCTGTTCACCGGCCTGAGATATCGGCTGATCGGGCCGTTCCGGGCCGGTCGCTGTCTGGCGTGCACGGGCGTGCCCGACAACGTCGACAAGTACTACTTCGGCGCGGTCGGAGGTGGGGTGTGGGTGACGGAGAACTCCGGCCACACTTGGACGCCGATCTTCGACGACATGCATACGACCTCGATCGGTGCGATCGCGGTCGCGTGGTCCGATCCGAGCAGGATCTACGTCGGCACGGGCGAGGCATGCATGCGCAGCGCGATCCAGCAGGGCGACGGGATGTACAAGAGCACCGACGGTGGCAAGACGTGGACGCACATCGGCCTCACGGACACGCGCCAGATCGGTGACGTCGTCGTCGATCCTCACAGCCGGGACACGGTCTACGTCGCGGCGCTCGGACACCAGTACGGCCCGAACCAGCAGCGCGGCGTCTTCAAGAGCACCGACGGCGGCAAGACGTGGACGAAGTCGCTTTATAAGGACGAGAACACCGGCGCAATCGACTTGGCGATGGATCCTGCAGACTCGAGCACGCTCCTTGCGAGCATGTGGCAGACGCGCAGGCCTCCCTGGAGCGTCTACCCGCCCAGCAACGGCCCTGGCAGCGGACTGTACAAGACCACCGACGGTGGCGCGACCTGGCGCGAGATCAAGGGCCACGGCCTGCCGGACTTCGTGGGGCGCATCGGCGTCTCGTTTGCGACAGCCGATCGGGTCTACGCTGTGATCGACACGAACGCGGAGAAGGGTGGCGGTGTGTACGTCTCCGACGACCGAGGCGAGAATTGGACGCAGACGACGGGTGATGCGAGGCTTTGGGGAAGGGGCTGGTACTTCGGTGGGATCACGGCCGACCCACAGGATCCCAACACCGTCTATGTGATGAATACCGCGATGTATCGCTCGACCGACGGAGGCAAGACGTTCGTGCCGATCAAGGGCTCGCCCGGCGGCGACGACTACCACACGCTTTGGATCAATCCGACCGAGACCAGGAGGATGATCGTCGCGGGCGACCAGGGCACCGTCGTCAGCGTCGACCGCGGAACTACGTGGAGCACGTGGCGCAACCAGCCCACGGGCCAGTTCTATCACGTGATCGCCGACGAGCAGTTCCCCTATTGGGTGTACGGCGCGCAGCAGGACTCCGGCGCGATGGCCGTCCTTAGCCGCAGCAACCACGACGTCATCAACAGCCGCGAGTGGCGGCCGATGAACGTCGGCGGCGAGAGCGGCACGGTCGCCGTGGACAGACTCCACCCGGGAACGCTCATCGACGACGGAGGCACGATCGAACGCCTGATAGACGGTTGGCACATGTCAGGACAATTGCCCGCGGCGGACAAGAACGACCCATGGCGCAAGACTTGGACCGTTCCCATCGCGGCCTCGCCGACCGACCCGAAGGTCTTCTACGCGAGCCGCCAAAAGGTGTTCCGCAGCGGTGACAGTGGCGAGACGTGGCAGATCATCAGCCCCGACCTCACGCGCGAGACCAACACCGTGCCGCCCAACCTCGACCCGACGACGGCGGCCGACAGCAACGGCGCGCCTCGGCGCGGCGTGGTCTACTGGCTCGCGCCTTCGCCGCTCGCAAACGGCATGCTCTGGGCGGGAACCGACGACGGCCTGATCTGGCTGACCCGTGACGACGGTGCACACTGGGAGAACGTCACGCCGCCCCAACTGACACCGTGGAGCAAAGTCGGCGTGATCGACGCCTCGCACTTCAACACGGAGACCGCTTACGCGGCGATTGATCGGCACAGACTCGACGACAACACTCCATATATCTATCGCACGCACGACGGCGGCAAGTCGTGGGCTCCGATCACGAACGGACTGCCTCCGGGCGAGTTCGTCAACGTCGTGCGCGAAGACCCCTATCGCAAGGGCCTGCTCTACGCTGGGACGGACTGGGGCGTCTTCGTCTCGTTCGACGAGGGCGACCACTGGCAGCCGTTGCAACTCAACCTGCCGCACACTTCAGTCCGCGATATCGTCTTTGCCGAGGACGACATCGTCATTGGAACGCACGGTCGCGCGATCTGGATCCTTGACGACGCATCGGTGCTGAGGCAGGCGACGCACCAGATGAGGGGCGACACGCTCTTCAAGCCGGCCGACGCGGTGGCGTTTGTGCGAGGGCCAGGCTTTGACGATGGCACGCCGCTGCCCATCGAAGATCCGCAGGCGCAGAACCCGCCCAACGGCGCGGTCTTCGACTACTTCCTCGGTGAGCAGGCAAAGACGGTGACGCTGACTGTCAAGGACGCCTCGGGGAACGTCGTTCATACGTACTCCAGCGACGACAAGCCCGCACCGCCCGACCTTTCGCGGCTCAACATCGCGCCTCTCTGGGTGAAACCGCCGCTCGTGCTATCGACTGATCCCGGAGGGCACCGCTTTGTGTGGGGATTCGGCGGTCGTGGCCCTGGTGTCACCCCCGGCGACTACACGGTCACGTTGAACGTGGACGGCAGGGAGTTTACGCAGGCGTTCCGCGTGGTCAAAGACCCGCGCGACCACCGCTAGGCGGGCGTCGAGGGCGCCGCTCAGTCAGCACCTGCAAAAAATCGCGCCGAGGGTGCTGCACCTGCGGCACAGCGCGGTGTCAGAGGACTGACACCCGCCCCGAAGGCGTTCGAAGCGAGGAAGTCGGAGTCGGCGCCGTATGTAGCCGCAGGCTTTAGCCTGCGCAGCCAGCCGCGACCTAAAGGTCGCGACTACATAGGGGACCTGGTCTAGCGCGAACCGATGAGGTCGGCCTGCTTGAGGATCGCGGTCCACACGGTGGTCTTGCGGTCGTCCATGCGCGTCCAGATCGGCGCGATCACTCCGGCGTGCGCGGAGATGTTGTTGTAGTCACCGAAGAACGCGTTGCGCGTCGGTGTAAACGGGCTTTCGCTGATCTTCTTCTCGCCGAACGTCTTGGCGCCGTCGGTCGAGTACGCGACATAGAGGTCGGTGCGACTGTCGTCATAGGCGCGGCGGTCGTAGTACACCGCGTACAGATAGCCGGTCGTGTCGTCGATGGCGAGCCAAGGGAAGAACTGCTGTTTGCCCGCGCCGTCGCCGTTGACTCGCTTCGGTTTGGACCAGGTCGAGCCTTGGTCCTTAGAACTCACGATAAAGACGTCGGTGTCGCTCTCACCGAAGCGCTGGTCGGCCCACAGGATGTACAGGGTTCCGGCGTTGGGGCCGTCGCTGTTGTCGCAGACAAGGACCGGCATCCCGTTCGCGCGGCCGACACCTGGAATGTCCATGTCCCACCCGCCGACGATCGGAGTCACCTCGATGTCGTGGTCGAGCCAGGTCTTGCCGCCGTCGTACGAGCGGTCAAACCAGATCGACGGGCCCCAGGCCCACGCGACGAAGATGCGTCCCTTCTTATCTACTGCCGGCACTGCGCCCTCGGTGGTGTTGTCACCGTCGAGGCAGTCGCCAGAAAACTCATTTATCCGCACCTGTCTGCTGAACGTCTCACCACCGTCCATCGACGCGCTGAACATGATGTTCGACTTGTCCTCCGGCTTGCGCGAGGCGTACTTGTCGAACTGCGTCCAGGTGACGTACACGTACGGTTTGGTCGGGTCGGTGACGGGCCAGGCCTTGTCCTGGTCGGCCGGGTGGTTGTAGCCGATCGACGCGCCGTCGGACCAGGTCTTGCCGCCGTCGGTCGATTTTTGGCAGACGATGCGGTCGAGCCAGTGGTCGCGCTCCTTTCCGGCAGCCAGATGGACGTAGTAGAGGTTGCCGTCGCTGTCCGAGGTCAGCGCAGGGTCGCCGTAGACGCCGTACTGCGACTGGAGCAGCGTCTCGCCCCAGGTCTTGCCGCCGTCGGTCGTGTAAGAAGCGGAGTTCATGCACGCCCCTCCGACGACGTTGGCCGGGTCTTTCTTGTTCACAGTGATGCTGGGCTCGAACGCGGAACGACTCCCGTCAAGCGGGGCGATCTGGATGTTCTTGAACGAAGCGGGCTGCTGCGCAGGGAGGGCGACTAAGGCCGCGACGAGGGCGACGGTTGTCATGAGGCTTGATCGTACCTATAGGCGAGGATTCATCGGGGGTTCCCGTCCCAAGCCGAGTCCGGCAGAAGTGCGGGCGACCAACCCGGCTCCTACGGCTTGGTCATTTCGACGTCGATCTCCTCTGCGGCGTCGTGCAGCGCCACCTTCGGCGAAACGTCCTGGTACAGCACGCGATCCATCATCTTCTGCATGATCGGCTCGACCAGGTTGAACCGCTCGACCTTCGCACCCCACGGCGGGCGGGCGCTCGGGACGATGCTGACGAAGTCCTGCTCAAGGAGGGGAGGGACGACGCGGTTGATCTCGGAGGGCTCTGTTGCAACGCTACCTCCGGCTTCGGCTGCCACCTGCTTCAGCCCGCACACCTCGATCCCTGTCGCGTTGTAGACGTGCTGCACTTTGTAGCCGCACAGGTATTTGATGAGTCTCCACGCGAGGTCGGGGTGTTTGCAATTCTTCATGATCGCGAGGCCGCTCTCGTACATCACGGTCACCGGCTTGGCGAGGTTGGAGGGAGGAGCGCAGACGCCGATGCGGTCGATCTTGATCTGTGAGGCGGGTTTGGCGTAGTCGACCATCTCCCAGTGGCCGACGATCTTCATGGCTGCCTTGCCGGTCGCAAAGAGGTTGACGCCCAGCGCCGCGGTCTGCGACTGTGTCGGCGCGACGTGGTACTTGTTCACCATGTCGTCGATGAACTGCACGGCGTCGACATTCTGCTGAGAATCAAGGTAGCCGGTCGCACGCGTGCCGTCGGGCGAAAGCACGTCGCCGCCGTTGTTCCAAAGGAACAGAATCCACATCGCCATCCAGTTGCTGAACTCGAAGCCGTACACGTCGCCTTTGGTCAGTTTCTTCGCAGCGTCAAGGAACTGTGCGTAGGTCCACGTCCCGTCGGGGTAGGGCACTCCTGCCGCGTCGAAGAGATCCTTGTTGTAATAGAGCACCATCGGCGTGAAGCCCACGGGGATGCCGTACACCGCGCCACCGCGCCGAGTGATGTCCACGACGTTGGAAAAGTAGTCATCGAGCGAGAAGTCCTTGTCCGCTTTGATGTAGGGCGAGAGGTCGCGCAGCACGTCGTTGTTGATGAAGACCGCCGCGCTGCTCGCATCAAGCCGCATGACGTCTGGAGCGGTGCCCGCGACGTGGCTGAGCAGCAGCTTGGTGACGTACGCCTGCATGTCAGGCGTCCCTTCCACCTGCAGATCCACGCCCGGGTTCTGGTCGTCGAACCTCTGATAGATCTCGTCGATCGTCTTGTTGAAGTCGCTGTTGTCGCCCGCCGTGGACCAGTCCGCCATGCGCAGGATCGTGCCTCCGCCCCCGCCGGAGCACCCGGCGAGCAAGAATATGACGGCAACGAGTAGAAGCAGACGTCGCACCGACTTATTGTGCCAGATCGCAGAGCGCGCTGTAGGCGGTAACCTCAGGGGTGCATTCCCATGCTCCTTGCTGCGCTTGCCATGCTCACATCAGGACAACAGACCGTCACCGTCGTCGCACGCCCCGACACGACAAAGATTAACACCCACTACGTCACCAACCGCGCGCCGCTCCAGCCCAGCGCGTTCGTCAAACTTCCGGTCGGTGCGGTCAAGCCCAAGGGTTGGCTCCTGGAGACGCTGAAGCGGCAGCGCAACGGCCTCGCCGGACACCTCGGCGAAATCAGCGTCTGGCTGCAG
>DATLWQ010000133.1:0-7033 GCA_035576225.1 Fimbriimonadaceae bacterium
CAGGCCGCCCTTGCATTGGGGCGCGTGAGGGTCTGCTGTTCAGCGACATCCGCTTGCACATCGCGCTGGCACGACGAAATCGCAACCCTCTCGTCTTCCGGCCTGACCTGTTCCAAGAGCACACCGAGCCGGACGCAGAGACCTTGAGCCGCTTGAGCAAGGCTAAGAGCCTGATCAAGGTCCGCTACCTCAGCAACGTCGAACTCAAGGACACGCGCCACCTGCAGTTTCTACCGCACCTGGCCGACGCGGTCTCTGAATTGACAGATGGATTGCTCGTCTACGACGTCGTGTGTGAGCAGATCCACACGGCCGAGGAGTTCCGTGACGAACTGGCAGCGAACGGCAACGCAGAACGGCCCGAGATGCACGTTCGTGTGCTCTGGCACGTGGACGACGACGGCGAGACGGGTTACGCTACGACACAGGGGATGCGAAAACTCGGGCTGCCCGAACTGAAGACCGACCCGGTAGCGCCCGATCAACAAGTCCTTGTCACGGGTCTGCTGCACCGGACGGCGCACCAGGTGTTCAGGTCTCCAAAGATAGAAGAGCCGATCGAGTACGAGGAGTTCGGAGACACTTTTATCATCGAACTGATCGCGGAGAAGGGCCAGGACACGAGGGTCACGATCAAGAGGAGGCGTGGCGCGTGACCTCGGTCCGGCTCATCCCGTGCTTGGACGTCAAGGAAGGGCGCGTCGTCAAAGGCACCAAGTTTGTCGGCCTCCGTGACGCGGGAGACCCGGTGGAACTGGGCCGCTACTATGACAAACAGGGAGCGGACGAACTCGTCTTCCTCGATATCACCGCGAGCCATGAGGGCCGTGCGACCGTCGTCGAGATCGCGGAGAGGGTCGCAGAAGAAGTGTTCATCCCGTTCACCGTCGGCGGCGGACTACGCTCAGTCGAGGACGTCCGCGCTGCGCTGCGCGCGGGCGCGGACAAGGTCAGTCTCAACAGCGCAGCCATCGCCGACCCGAGCCTCGTCTCGCGCGTGGCAGAAGCGTGCGGCTCGCAGTGTGCGGTGGTCGCCATCGACGCGAAGAAAGAAGGTGGCTCGTGGCTGGTCTACGTCAACGGTGGGAGGAAGCCGACCGGGCTCGACGCCGTCGAGTGGGCGGCGAAGGCAGAGTCGCTTGGTGCGGGCGAAATCCTGCTCACGAGCATGGACGCCGACGGCACGCGCGAGGGCTACGACATCGCGCTACTGCGCGCAGTGACGGGCGCAGTCTCGATCCCTGTGATAGCCAGCGGCGGAGCGGGATGTGCTGCGCACATGGTCGCGGCAGCGCGCGAGGGAGGAGCGGACGCCGTGCTGCTCGCCGGAATCTTGCACGACGGACACACGACGATCGCAAGGCTCAAGCGGGAGATGGCCGACGCGGGCCTGCCGATGCGGCTCCTAAACGCCTAACAAACGGGCGATCCCGTTGAGAACCTCGCGCCCGTCGTCGGCGAGTTCGAACATGGGCCCTCGCGACGTTCCGACGTCGAGCCCCATTTTCTCGAGCGCTGCCCTAGCGGCGCGACTGAGCCCGCCGCGCTTGACAAGCAGTCCCATCGCCGGCACCAGGACGTCCGGCCGAGAGAGGATCGTCTTCACGCGAGAGGCGCCGAACATGGTCAGCGGGGTAACGATGGCGTTCTCAACCACCATCTCGTCTGGCGCGGGGCTCGCAAGGACGGCATGATCGGGTGCGGAGACCCGCTCCAATGGCAAAGAGTCGTGGAACGCCTCCCACTTTCTCTCCGGATCCGCGAACACAGCGGTTATGTTGCCGTGCCGCTGTACCGACGCAAGGAGCGACTTCGCTTCGCTATCGAAGTAACGTCCTGCCTGAGGCGGACAGACCACGACCCCGCGCGCGCCATGCCTCGCAGCGTGCTGCGCCAGATCGACCGCCGCGCTCGTCGTCATCGCCGTGACGTTCACCCAGACCGGCCGTCCGTGACTCTCGCGCATGACCCATTCGACCATCTGCTTCCTTTCGGAGAGCGACAGAAGAAAGAAGTCGCCGGTGTCGCCGTTGACGAGGAAGCCCTGCGCCTCCAGTTCGACGTGGTGGCGGACGACGCGCGCGATCCGCACCTCGCTCAAAGTCGAAGAGTCGTCGGTAAACGCCGCGATCAGCGGCACGTACAGGTCAGCCCCACCGTCCACAGTCACTGGTTGGGACGGGCCAGCCATACCAAAGGCTTCTACGACCCGGGAGGGGACACGTTGACCACGACCGTCTTCGTGAATGCCATGTTCCCGACGTTGACTGTGAACGTGATCGGATAGTCCCCCGTTGCGCCAGGCGGAAGAGTGAACTCGAGGTTGATCGGCTCGCGCGAGCGAGGGTTGAAGATCAAGATCCTTTGCGGCCCACCCTTGACGACCTGCCACGTCTGAGGAGCGAGGATAGCGTACTCGCCCTCGACCCTTCCAACACCCATCGATCGCACGTCGACCCGCCCTTTCAGCGTCTGTCCGTCAGCGCTGAACTTGATGCGATCCGGAAGGCTAACTTCCAGTTCGATCAGGTCCGCGATCTTGAAACTCGTGCGAAGCACGTGCTCTTTGCCGTCTGCGTCGAGGATCGAAGCGTTCAAAATCCGCCAGCCTGCCGTCGCCCCCGAAGCAATGTCGCTCCGGTACTGCAAGGACGCGTGACCGTTCCGGTCAAAGCCGGGGAAAGGCTTGGCGACCGACGCCATCATGTTCTGCGCCCAGCCTTCCGCATGAAGTTTGTAGGACGTAAAGTCGCTCTTGCCGCTGATGTCGAAGTCCATCCTCAACTGGTCCTCCTTCGCGACCTCGCGGAGTTTTGTCGATGAGTGCCACTCCATTCCATCGGGCAAGTTCTCAGCACTGTCAAAACCGAGAGTCCTATAAGCAAGGCTCCGAGGCAAGAATGCAGGGCCGGTGCTCGCGCCGGACGGCATGGTCTCCATGTCGATCCCGATGACGCTTCCTTCCTTGATCGTCTTCGACGAATCCAAAGTGATCCTCCCTTCGACAATCCACCGGCCGTCCTGCGCCGTCGTAAAGACCGAGACGTTCGATGCGCTCTTGGACTTCCATACTGGGCCGGAACGGGGCGTGGTGTCCAGCGTCCTCGCAGCGACCTTGGAGCCGGATGAGATTCTCAGTTCCGTGTTGTCGACGCCGTTCAGCCAGCCGTCGCCGTCGGGGTCGAGGTCGATGACCAAGTCGTCGCCATCGGACACGACGGCGGCAAAATACACGACCCCCGGCTCCCACTGAAGGTAGGTGTCCTTGCCGAAGGGCTGCCACTCCTCATTGGAGAGAGAGCCGTCGAGGACGGGCGTAAGCGCCATCAAAGTGGGGTCGGGCGATTGGGTGGGTTGGACGAAGAGCGACAACGCAACGAGCACTGGAACCATCGAAACAAAAGACTACCGGACTGTGCCCGCCGATGTGGCGACCTTTCCACAATGCCTGGGCCCGTGGTCTACTCGGCTGTGACCGTCTCTTCTATTACAGAAGCGGGCTCTTCTACTGGCGCAGGCTCAGCGGCCTCCTTCGCTTTGCCCTCGTGCTTCCCGGTAGGTGCCTCGGCGGCCTTGAGTTCCGCGGCCTTGCGCGCCTCTTCCTCAGCCTCTGGGTCGACGACGTCCACGTAGACGCGGCAGTCGACGTGCCGGTGCAGGTCGACGTCGATCGAGAAATGACCGAGTTGCTTGATTGGCTGGAGAAGGCCGACGACCTTCCTGTCCAGTTCGACGCCGAGTTGGTCCTTGACCGCGTCTGCGATGTCTTGCGAAGTGACCGCACCGAAAAGGCGCTGTCCAGTGCCGGCCTTGACCTCGAGCCGCACGCGCTTGCCGTCGATCTTCTCTGCGACCTCCTGGGCGGAGGACTGCGTTGCAGCCAACTGGGCTTCGAGCCTCTTGTTGCGGGCCTCCAAGACCTTCATCTGAGCCTTGTCTGCTACGATGGCCATGCCTCTGGGAAACAGGAAGTTCCGGGCGAAACCGGCCTTGACGCGGACGACCTGTCCTTCCTTCCCCACTTTGGGGACGCTCTGTTTGAGGATGACTCTCATGGCGATAAAACCTGCTATTTCTTGATGCCGACTCCGGCCACGGCCATAGGCTTCTCAAAGAGCCTTTCGACTCCGAAATAGGCGTTGATGCCGTTACCGAACTTGTATCCCAACTTGAGGTCGAGTTGGGGCTCGTTCAGCCCGAACAGGTCACCCCTGAGGTTGAACCTGGACGCGAAGGAATAATCTACCCCAACGGCGGGCTTGCTCGCGTAGACCCCGTACCTGAGACCCAGGTAGTTCGTCATGTCCCTCCCGAACTGGAGGTTGAGTTTGTTGGACTCGAAGGCGTCATAGAGCCCTACCGTCAGCCTCTCGTTGCCCCACGGCACGGTCATGTTGATGTCCGACCGGGTCCGGCCCGGGTCGGTCTCGCGGGTGAGGTTGGCGTCGAACTGCACGTCGTTAGTGAAGGAACTACCGCCAGCCTGCAGTTTTTCGACGGTCTTCTTGAAGTCGCCCAGCAGGCTCTGCACCTGGTCGGCCAGGTCGTTGACCTTGCGGATCAGTTTGACGGCCTCGTCCGAGACGACGACGCCGTTTTGTGCCATGACCTCGGCGTTGTCGGCGATCCGGGTCCCCGACTCGCTCATCGTCTTGACGTTCTGCAGCGTCTCGTCGATCGCAGAGCGCATCTTCGGGTCGGCGACGACGGCGTTCAGTTGGTCGACAAGTTCGTGGCCTGATTCGACAGTCTTGTTCAGGTTGTCCAGCAAGGCGACCGTCTTGTCCTGAAGTTCGCCGCTCTCGACCAACTTCTTGATGTCGGTGCTGACCGCCTCCAGGTTCTTGAGGCTCACGGCGGTGGTCGTCAGGAGGTCGTCGAAAGTGTTCGAGTTCTGGGCCAGCATCGAGTCCATGCGGTCTGCCAAGTCACCGAAGTTCTTGACCGTCTTCTCAGTCGTGGCCATCAGGCTCGTCATCCCGCCCTTCAGTTTCTCGTCCTGAAGGAGTTCCCTAAAGGCGACGAGCGTCTTGTTGAGTTCCTCGATGGTCTTCTGGCTGTTGGGCACGAGGTTGTCCAGAGCCGAGGCCAAGCGCCCGTTGATCGTGTCGCCGGGCTTGAGCATCCCGACCTTTTCGGCGTCGACCGGAGGCACGATATCCACCTCTCTATCGCCGATCGAGATGAACGACGTCGGCAGGACCGCCTCCGATCCCTTGGGGATCTGATAGTTCTCAACGATCGCAATCGTCGCACGCGCCTGTCCCGCCGAAATCAGTTCGACCTTGCTGACCGTGCCGATCTGCACGCCCGCGAGCAACACTCGGGCACCCGTGTCCAGCCCCCCCGCATTGTCGAAGAGGACGTAATAGTCCTGAGTCTTCTTTGCAAAGAGGCTTCTTTGAAGGATGGCGTAAGTCGCCAATATGAGCGCTGCGAAGACGACCACGAGCGCGCCGACCTTCCATGCCGACTGCATATAGGCATTTTATCGGAATGCCGGAGGGCCTTGCTCACCTCAAAGGCTCGAGTCTCTCCCTGAACCTTACTGGTATCCTCCAACAGGCTCAATTGAATCTAGAATTCAGTCTGAGACTTTGGGCGCCCTGAACCGAAAATCTGGAATACAGCAGGTGCGCCAGGCGGCTGAGCCCGCATAGTTCGCTCCGACCTGCAGGTTGAGACGTCTAATTAACTAAACCGGTCGGACCGCCGACCGGCCCAGAGTCAGGAACCGACGCGAGTACCGTCCAGATTATAGGACTGCAACAGGATTATGTGGCAACGCTTTACGGAAAGAGCACGGAAGGTCGTCTTCTTCGCACAGGAGGAGGCGCAGAAGTTCGGTGAGGGCTACGTCTCCACCGAGCACCTGTTGTTGGGCCTGGTCCGAGAGCAGGACAGCGTCGCCGCGCGTGTGCTGGAGCGGCTCGGCGTCGGCCTGAACAAGATCCGCACAGAGGTCGAGCGCCAACTACCAAAGAGCGACGCACGGACCAACCAAGACATGTCGCTGACGCCGCGCGCAAAGCGCGTCATCGACTTGGCGTACGACGAGGCGCGAAACCTCAACAACAACTACATCGGCACGGAGCACCTGCTGCTCGGCCTGATCCGCGAGGGCGACGGCCTGGCCGGCCGCGTGCTTGCAAAACTCGGCGTGGAACTCGACAAGGGTCGGCGCGAAGTCATGGCGCTACAGGACAACGACGTGCAGTCGCGCGGCACCGCGCGCTCCGGCGGCGGCCAGCAAGGAGCGACGATCAAGACGCAGACGCTCGAAGAGTTCGGCCGCGACCTGACGGAACTCGCTCGCGAGGGCAAACTCGACCCGGTCGTCGGACGACAGAACGAGATCGAGCGCGTCATGCAGATCCTCACGCGCCGCACGAAGAACAACCCGTGCCTGATCGGCGACCCCGGCGTCGGCAAGACGGCGATCGCCGAAGGCCTCGCGCTCCGCATCGTCAGCGGCGACATCCCCGACATCCTCAAGAACAAGCGGATCGTCGCGCTGGACCTCGCAGGGCTGGTCGCGGGCACCAAGTACAGAGGCGAGTTTGAAGAGCGGATGAAGAAGGTGATGGAGGAGGTCCGCAAGGCCGAGGGCCAGGTGATCCTCTTCATCGACGAACTCCACACGCTTGTCGGTGCGGGCGCGGCAGAGGGCGCGATCGACGCGAGCAACATCATGAAGCCCGCTCTCGCGAGAGGCGAACTGCAGTGCGTCGGCGCGACTACCCAAGACGAGTTTAGAAAGTACATCGAACGCGACGCCGCGCTGGAGCGCAGGTTCCAGGGTGTCAAGGTTCGTGAGCCGAACCAGGAAGAGGCGATCGACATCCTCAAGGGTCTGCGCGAGAGATACGAGGCGCACCACAACGTCGAGATCACCGACGACGCCCTCACCTCGGCCGTCCAACTCTCGATGCGCTACATCACGGACCGCACGCTGCCCGACAAGGCGATCGACCTCGTCGACGAGGCGGCTAGCCGCGTACGGCTGCAGCAGAGCCTTCCGCCGCTCGAAGTC
>DATLWQ010000134.1:0-2237 GCA_035576225.1 Fimbriimonadaceae bacterium
CCCTCCGTACAGGCCAGAGTCAACCGCCGAAACCCGTCCGCTTCAACGAGCCGCAGCAACTTGTCGCAGTCCGTCGTATCCTGGTCGATAGACTGAACGAGCCGAAGATGGCCTGCGTGGGGAAGCGAGGCGAACGAGTCAAAGTCCCCGACCACGGTCGGAGAAAACCCAAGTTTGATGAGCCTGTCCGCACCGGAGTCTGCGGCGTAAATGTGCGTCGCGCTGCTCGCCCACTCGACCAGACGTCCTTCGTCGAAGTCGTTTCCGCCGAGGACCCCCAGCACGCGTTCGTCCACTGCCAAAGTGTAACTCAACGTCTATCTGCGCAGACCAAAGGTCACGTGGCGCACGCGCTTTTTTGGCCGCTTGCGCGCTCCATTAATGGCGACCAGAAAAATGATCACGAAAAATTTGCATCGGGTGGCAATGCGCGCAATGCGTGTGTATAATCGGCTCGTTCTTGGCTCGACCTGAGCCCGTGTTTTTTTATCATGTCGGATGGACAATTCACATTCTTTGATGACGACGGCGGTAACGCTCTATCCGCCGCGTGGGATCGCGCTCTTGAGAGGCTTGCAGACGAGGTGCCTGGCACCGCGCACAAGAAGTTCCTGCAGCCACTGAGGCCGATCTCGGCAAAGGACGGAGAGGTGCACTTGGCCGCTCCGGGCAACTTTGTCGGTGAATGGGTCAAAGACCGTTACATAGATCGCATCGCGTCCGCTCTTGGTGACGAGATCGGACAGTCCGTCATCGTCAAACTGTCGATCGAGGCGCGAGAAAAGCCGAAGCCTGCCGCGAGCGGTTTCGTCCCTGTCACGGCGTCCAGCACGTACGAGGACGCGCAGTCGCGAGAGAACAAGTTCCGACCGAACACGTCGTTCACGTTCGAGAGTTTCGTCGTCGGACAGAGCAACAGGCTCGCGTACGGCGGAGCGATGGCCGTCGCCGCGTCGCCCGGCATGAAGTACAACCCGTTGTTCGTCTACGGTCCCTCAGGGCTCGGCAAAACGCACCTCCTGCACGCGATCGCCAACAAGATCACCGCTCGCGATCCGCTCTTTCCGCTGATGTACGTGAGCGGACAGCAGTTCGCCGAACAGTTCGTCTCTGCGCTACAGAACCATCGCATCGACGAGTTCAGGCGAAGGTTCAGGTCCGTAAGCGTGTGGCTGCTCGACGACGTGCAGTTCATCATGGGCAAGGACAAGACGCAGGAAGAGGTCTTTCACACCTTCAACGAACTCCACGCAGAAGGTAAGCAGATCGTCCTTTGCGCCGACCGTGCGCCGCGCGACCTGCTCCAGATGGACGAGCGCCTGCGCTCGCGCCTCGAGTGCGGCCTCGTCGCCGACGTGCAGATGCCGGACACCGAGACGCGCTGCGCCATCATCCAGATGAAGGCGGACACAGAGCACATCTCTCTGCCGCACGAGGTCGCCATGTTCCTGGCCGAATCGGTCCCCGGCAACATCCGGACCCTCCAGGGAGCCCTCAACAAGATCGTTGCGGAGGCAAGTTTCAGCGGCTCCGCGCTGACGGTCGACCTTGCGCGCGACACCGTCGACAAGTACTACAGCGCGATGGCGATGCCCAAGCCCGGCTTCGAGGACATCGTCAGCGTCGTGTCGCGGCACTATCGGATTCCCAAAGACGACATCATGGGTACGTCGCGAAAGGCGCCGATCGCCCACGCGCGCCACGTGTCGGTGTTCCTCGTGAGAGAGATCACCGGCGATTCGTGGAAGCACATCGGCATGCTCTTCGGTGGCCGCGACCACTCGTCGATGATGCACGCGCACAACAAGGTCCGTGGCATGGCGAACCACGACCGTGAGTTCGCCAACACCATCCACGCTCTGCGTCGCGAGGCCTGGCCGGAGGCTCAGTGATACTCGCCGGTCTGACCTGGCAGGACGTCGAACAGGCAGACCGGGAAATGGTGGTCCTCGTGCCCACCGGCTCGCTGGAACAGCACGGCCCGCACCTCCCGCTTTTCACAGACACCCTCCTCGTCACCGCCGCCGCAGAGGCGATCGAACGAAACCTGCCCAAGAAAGTCCTGCTCACACCGACGGTCTGGCTGGGATGTTCCGGTCACCACCTGCCGTTCCCAGGCTCCATGTCGGCGAGTTTCGACGGCTACATCGAGACGCTGCTCCAGTCCGCGCGCAGCCTGCGGCGCAACGGCTTCACCAAGGTCTTCTTCATCAACGGCCACGGGGGCAACACCGAGC
>DATLWQ010000135.1:0-6725 GCA_035576225.1 Fimbriimonadaceae bacterium
CAGACGACGAATACACGGACGGCGCGCTCTACGAGATCAGCGAAGACCACGAACGTGCCCTGGACGGATTCGAGCACTTCCCCCACCTTTACGACAAAGTTTTCTTCCCCATCGACGAAGGGGAGGCCCTGATGTACCAGATGGTCGTAACCGACTACCGCGAGCCGAGGGCGGGCTACGTCGACACGATCCGGCAAGGGTTTTTCGACTGGGGGCTGGATGAATCGACCCTTGAGCGCGCTGTGGCACGTCAAAAGATTGAGTACGGCAAGGATGCCTGAACTCGCGGAATCCCTGCGAATTGCCGTGTTGTAGACTTTGCATAGACGGCAAGAGGCAGGAACGGCATTACCCATGCGCGCGCGTTGGCTAAGTGTTCTATTGACCGGTCTTACGGTGGTCGCTTCGGCGTCCGTCGGCGGCCTTCCCTCGCGCGTCTCTGGCGAGGTCCGTGACGCAGTAGACCGCGCTTCTTTGGCGTATTCCAGCGGCGACCGGCAGCAGGCGCTCGCCCTGCTCGAGGGCTCGCTCTACCCGGACGGGATCACCCTCGCCGTCGACGAGTCCACCGTTCGGCACGGATTCCAGGAGACGGCCGTCAAGCAGGCCCTCGATGTGTGGGGCAAGGAACTGGACGGCGACTTCCCAGTGACCCTCGTCGACGACCCCGCCAAGGCCGACGTCGTCCTGACCTTCGTGGACAAGATCGACGACCGGGAGGCGGAGTCGCTCGGGATCATCAAACTCAAGAAGAACTACAGTTGGAACCACTCGACTCACCAGGTGAAATACCGGGGAACGATCCGGATCGTCCGCTCTGCCCCCGGCGGGAGCCTGAACCGGAGCGAGGTCAGGAGCGTTGCCATGCACGAGATCGGCCACCTGCTCGGCCTTGACGACTCCAGCCACGTCGGTGCGCTGATGGGCCCGATGGAGCGCGGCTTCCCCGCCTCGAGGCCCTCCGACGGCGAAATCGCAGACGTAAAAGCGCTCCGGCAGATCCTCCGCACACAGATCAGCCAGGTCAACGAGCGGTAGCCCCCGATAAAATACTGGGATTTGGGGGGTTTTCCACAAAAGGGAGTTGTAATCGCAGTTGCGTTGTGATACAGTTTTTTTATCGGTCCCGGATTGGGACTGCGAACTTATGTTCGGAGAGGAATGCGATGGATTGTCTTAGTCCGTCGTGCCGTTGCAGAAGGCACCTTCAGGTGCACTCAGTCTAACGATCCCCTCCAAGCGAAGGCCTAGGGCCGTCGTGCGGATTTGACGTTGGACAGTCGCAAACTTCCTCCTCGTTCATTCGGTCGTGGCGTTCAACGCCTCCGTCCTGTCGGCGGCGCAGCCATGGTCGATATGGCGTGGAGAAACGCATAGGTACGGCGGACAAGCGTCCCTCCGTTCAACTTATCGGTCCGCTGGGTACTAGTGGAAGCCCAGACCAGACCGCAAAACAAAAACCACTAAAAAACTCAAACGTATTGGCCCCCCCAGGGGGCCTTTTTTTTGCCCGTACATTGGCGGTATTGCGGCAACCCCGGGAATGCTCCCAGGGCGCCCCAAGGGCAAAGACGGTAGGTTCCAGGTGTAGGAGGCCGCCTTGAATACAGCGACGACTAACCTCTTGCGTGCCCTTTCCGGCCTGCAAAGAGTGCAGTTACAGGTCACGGACACGATCCGCAAGATCGATCCAAACAGCCATGACCTGGTTGCTAACCACGCCCGTCAAAAGGCGAGGTCGGTCCAGGTACAGGCGCAACAGAAGGCCAGCGAAGTGGCCAGCGTGCTCCGCAGGTCTGTCCTGGACGTGCAGGCATGATCCAGCCGACGTCCCAGTCCGTCTACGGCACGGCGCTGCAGGGCATCAACAGCGCACGCTCCCTGGCGTTGAACGCGGCGATCCGCATCGGAAACGGTGACCTAGACGACCTTGCCGGCTCGATGGTCGACCTGATGCGCGCACGGCACATCCAAGCCGCGAACCTGAAGGTCCTCGAGACGCAGCAGCAGATGGACAAGGACGTCTTGGACATCATCGCGTAGAGGTGGCCGTTAGGTAACCTGACGGCGTGTCAAGACCGCTCCTCGGCCCACGCATCGCCTCTGTCTATGAACTGCAGGCTGAGTGGCTCGAGCCGCGGTTGAACGAGCTCGGCGTCTCTTGGTCGTCCTTCCAACTCCTGAGCACCGTCGCGAGCGCGGGGGACGAGGCTTCGCAGATCGAAGTGGCCCGCCGGCTGGGCGTAACGGCCGCTACCCTGAGCGAGTCCGTGCAAAGCCATATTGAGCGCGGGCTCCTAAGGCAGGTCACCTCTGAGAAGGACAAGCGCGTCAGGCTGCTCGTCCTCACACCCACCTCCACTCGGCTGGTTCAGGAGATCAGGAACCTGGTCATCGAGTCGGAGCAGGTGATGGTGAAGGGGCTGCAGTTCTCGGAGACCTCGAACGCGGCGAGCATTTTGGATCGCGTGCTGAGCAACCTCCGATCGACCCAGGGGTAGTTTTCCGCACCTTTAGTGACCCCTAAAGCGTCCCTTCACTTCGGATCATATCCGGCCACTATGATTCGAATCGTAGGCATACAGAGGCACGAGGACATAGCCAAGGAGTTCGTGCTGCTCCAAAACCAGGGTTCGATGAAACAGAACCTGAAGGGGCACATCGTCGTCGCACAATCTGCGTTAGACGGTGGCGACCCAAGCGACGCGATCCACATCTTCACCGACGACGTCGACGTGCTGCCAGGGATGTACGTGCTGCTGCGCTCGTGCCCCGGGGTCGGGCACTGGAACCACACGCAGGATCGGTATTCGACCTTCTATTCGTACATGCAGCGCAGGACGCCGGTCTGGAACCGCCAGGTCGGACCTTTGCACGTGATGGCGCCGCAGCACTCGTGGGTCGAGCGTCGGCCAGAAGCGGCCATCACCTAGTCGGTGTTGCACTGCTTCATCGCGGCGTCGAGGCCGCTTTCAATAAACGTCTCACACGCTTGCGCTGCCTTTTCGACGGCCGAGTCGATCTTTGTCCTTTCGTCGGGCTTGAAGCGGCTGAGCACATGGTCGACCGTCTCCCCCTCTTTGCCGATACCGATCTTGATGCGCGGATAGTCGTCGGAGCGCAACAGGGACGAGATCGACTTGTGCCCGTTGTGGCCGCCAGAGCCGCCCTTCGGCTTCATCTTGACCGCCCCGACTTCTAGGTCCAGGTCGTCCGCTACGACGAGGATCTTCTCCGGGGCGAGCGTGTACTGCCGCGCGAGCGCGGCGACAGCCTGCCCGCTCCGGTTCATAAAGGACATCGGCTTGACGAGCAGGACGGCAGTGTCACCGTGCTCCCAGGTCGAGAAGCGGGCGTTGTGTCGGAATGTCGCGAGTTTGACTTTGTGCGACGCGCACAGCGCGTCAATGACCTCGAAGCCCACGTTGTGCCTCGTCCTGTCGTACTCCGAGCCGGGGTTTCCCAGCCCGACGATCATGAGGTCGGGTCTCCGGTTCGAACTCTTCTTCCTCTTAAACCCGAACATGGCTACGCCAGTTTGACCCCTGCAAAGACCAGGCCGACGATGAACGCGGCGAGCGCGATGCGGTAGACGATGAACACCGTCAACGTATGGCGCTGCAGGTAGCGCATGAGGAACGCGATCGCCGCATAGCCGCTCACGAACGCGACAAGTGTCGCGATGACCGTCGCGCCCGCGCCCTCGATCATCAGCGCATGCCGGCTCTTGAAGAGTTCGTAAAGGCCGGAACCGAACACGCTCGGCACGCTGAGCAGGAACGAGAACCGCGCAGCCGCTTCACGATCAAGGCCGAGGAAGAGCCCGCCAACGATCGTCGAGCCGCTCCTGCTCGCACCCGGGATGAGCGCGAGGCACTGGAAGAGACCGACGACAAATCCGTCCATGACGTTGACTGACTCCGCTGCACGCGCTCTGCGGCCCATTCTGTCTGCAATGAGCATGAGGATCGAGACGCCGAACAGCATGGCCGCGACGAACATCGCGCCGCGGAGCACCGTCTCGATCTGGTCCTTAAAGAGAAGACCGAAGATGACGACCGGGATGGTTCCGATGAACACGGCCCAGCCCATTCGAGCCTCGACCGCTGCGCGTGCATCGGAGCGGAAGATCGAACGGAGCCATGCGACGAAGATCTTCGCGAGGTCGCCCCAAAAATAGATGAGGACGGCGAGCAGAGTCCCGAGTTGGATGACCGCGGTAAAGCCCGCGCCGACGTCGCCCCAGATCAGTCTAGAGGCCAGGAGGACGTGTCCGCTGCTACTGACAGGCAGGAACTCCGTGAGCCCTTGGATCAGGCCCAGCACGATCGCCTCGATCAGGCCCACGCCGTCTCCTTCTCCGCGGGCAGGCCGAAGCGCTGGAGGACGAAGGAGGCGATCCGCACGGAGGCACGACCGTCGCCGTACGGACTCACGGCATGCGCCATCTTCTTGTAAGCGACCGAGTCGTTCAGTAGTGTAGAGGTTTCGTTCACAATCCTATCCATATCCGTCCCGACCAGTCGCGCCGTCCCCGCCTCGACGCCCTCTGGTCTCTCGGTCGTTTCGCGCAGGACCAGCACCGGGACACCGAACGTCGGCGCTTCTTCCTGCACTCCGCCGGAGTCCGTGAGCACGATGTCGCTGCGCTGCATCAGTTTGACAAAGTCCGCATAGTCCGGCGGCTCGATCATCTCAATTCGATCACGTTTGCCAAGGATTCCTGTCAGCGTCTCACGCACGGCGGGGTTGCGGTGCATCGGCACGACGAGGAGCACGTCGTCGAACTTCTCGACGACCGCTTTGGCCGCCTTTGCGATCCGCTCTTGCGGCGCGCCCCAGTTCTCGCGCCTGTGCGTCGTCAGCAGGACCACTCTTCCACTGTGTTCGGGAAACCAGTCGGCCTTGTGCGACTTTGCGACCGACATCACCGCGTCGATCCCCGTGTTGCCTGTGACGAAGACGTCCTCCGCGCGCACGCCTTCTTTGAGGAGGTTCTCGGCCGCCCACGTCGTGGGTGCAAAGTGCATCGCCGTAACAAGCGCAGTCGCGCGCCTGTTGAACTCTTCGGGAAACGGGTTCGCAATGGTGTCGGTCCGCAATCCCGCCTCGATGTGCGCGAACGCGACGGCCCGGTAGAACGATGCAAGGCTCGCGACGAACGTCGTCGTCGTGTCGCCCTGCGCGAACACCAGGTCCGGTCGGTAGTCGGTGATCGCGCCGTCGAGACCTTCGAGGACCCGCGACGTAACCTGTGCGAGCGTCTGCCCATGTTGCATGACTGCTAGGTCGACGTCGGGAGAGAGCAAGAATGCAGAGAGCGCCTGATCGAGCATCTCTCGGTGCTGTCCCGTCGCGACGAGGCGGACGTCGACCGCGTCCTTGTGCTTGAGAAACTCCTGTACGACCGGCGCAGTCTTGATGGCGTCGGGGCGCGTCCCCACGACGAACATGAGCCGCGGCCTATCCATACGACTTCACCAGGATGATAAGGAGGAACGAGAGCGCCGCCGCGACCGTGTAAAGGATCCAGACCGTCTGTCGCTGCGAGTAGCCCTTGCCGAGGAGCGTGTGGTGGACGTGCCGCTTGTCGGCCTGCGTAATCGGCTGCCTGCTCGCTATCCGCCGGATCACGACGAACACGGCGTCGAAGATCGGGACGCCGAACACGAGGATAGGGATGAACAGGACCAGTGCGGCCGCCGTCTTGAACGCACCGACGATCGAGAGCGCTGCGAGCATAAAGCCGAGCACCTGGGCGCCGCCCGTACCCATGAAGATCTTCGCCGGGTTGTAGTTGTGCCGCAGAAACCCGATGGACGCGCCAGCAAGTGCCGCGGCGATCAGCGCGACGCGCGGCTGCCCCTCATACGTGGCGATGATGGAGAGCGTCATGCCCGCGATCCCGGCGACGCCCGCAGCAAGGCCGTCGATGCCGTCGATCGTGTCCATCGTCTTGGTGACGACGAAGATATAGATGGCCGTCAGGGGCACGGCGAGCGTTCCAAAACTCTGCCAGACGCCTTTGGACGAAAAGGGCGGCAGAGACATTCCCGAAATCTGGACGCGCCCGATGTTGTCGAAGAGGAACTGGATGCCAACGCCGATCGCGAAGAGATACAGCATCTGCCATCGCGCTCGCAGCGGGCGCACGTCGTCATAGGCGCCGATGACCACGAGGGCGAGCGACGCCAAGAGGATTCCGATCAGGTAGGCGGGAAACGGCTTTTCGCGATAGGCGAACGGAAGGACGGCGAGCAGCGAGACAGCGATCCCAGCGTAGATCGCAACGCCCCCCCATCGGGGCGTCGGCTCCTTGTGGACGCGGCGTTCGTCCTGGTTCGGGTCGTCGACCGCGCCCTTGGCGATCGCGAACTTTCGGACGAGCGGCGTGAGCGACCAACTGACGACGGCCGCGATCACGGCGGCCAACATGGGGAACCGAAAGCCCTGGAACATCCCGCCCGCTGCCAACAACCAGGTCAATGCACGAACTCCACGGCCTCGAGCACACCGTCCCTGTACCGGAACACTTCCATTTTCGAGTCTCTAAACAGTTCTAACGAAATATCGTCCGGATAGTCACCCTCGTACACCACCCTTTTCACGCCTGCGTTGATGATCATCTTCGCACAGGTGTTGCACGGCTGGCAGGTGACGTACATGGTCGCGCCCTCGCAGGCGACTCCAATCTTGGCGGCCTGCAAGAGGCAGTTCTGCTCGGC